>JANXEK010000036.1 GCA_025058595.1 Candidatus Bathyarchaeota archaeon | reverse complement strand
TAGACAGGGTCGAAAGTATAGAGTATACGGTTGGATAGCATCCCAAAGGCTAGCTCATATGAACGTAAACGCATTACAACAGCTACATAGCTACTTCGTAAGCACTCTGCCGAGATATTACGATCGCATGGTAGTAGCCGATGCGTTCTCGCTCAGCTATGAACTTCTAGATAAAGTTACAGAGCTGGATACCGGAGAATGGCTATTCGTATCTTTTAAAGCTACAAAACAGAGAAATGTACCTTCATTCATAAAAGCATATAACAACGAAGATATACTCATAGAGAATCTTAAAAAGTTAAATTTTATAAATTAGTAAGATTTAGAACTATTTCTTACTGCCACGATCCAGCTAAGCGGTCAGATAACGTACCCTCATAATATACTAGTTATTAGGAGTGCGAAAGAAGATCCCTTGTAGGAGAAGGATTTATACGTTTATCTATCATCACCGCATTTCATACTCGCTCATGAGTACCTATATAATCGTCGAAGCATATCGCGATCATGGTACGATATTAGTCGATCGATATTATCTTGCCTCCGATACTATCGTTATAGATTAGAAACTTCAAACTCTAATGCTATTCTAGACTTAGATTTATCTTAAGAAATATCGAAGATCAGAATCTTACGCTAGATTTCAAATCATTAGCCGCAATTTTTCCGCCACTTCTACCCATGATGCTATTCTTCACTAGGAGATAGAATATTCTGGGATCTTTCACTTCTAAAGCTATCTTCTCGAACGGACACAAAGACGATTTGCTGCGATCGAGTATAGCATCAACAGCCTCCATCCAGTATATAGCTATCCCCCTAGACTCTAGGAATTTAATTGCGGATCTACTCACTATTAAACCATGAATTTCTGAGAACCCTGCATATACAGCTAGATAACTTACAGCTAAACCTACGATTCTATCTGCCAGGATAGCACCCTTCAAGTTATCTAAGCCGATAGTATCCATAGCATCTATCAGAGGCTTTATACCTTCACCTCTACCCCGGTGGATTATATATTCACCCCTAGCTATAGCTAACTTTAGATCCTCATCCTCCAACACCTTCATAAGCCATGTACGCGATCGAGACAAATTACGTGTATAGAAATTAACCCCATCCAAGGATAAAAGAATTATCTCGATACATCACAGAACCTGTAAGCAGAGAAATCTGCCAACCTATTCGTCTCAGCTACGATCACGTAATAACCCTTAAGTATATTATTTGCCTGAATTTATACTATAAAGTATTATGCGTCGAGCACGCGATATGCTAGTAGATGCAGAGGATTTTCTAGGTGCTGCTAAAGATCTACTCAAAACTGGCAGATGGTCCAAGGTATGTTTCGATGCTCAGCAAGCCGCAGAGATAGCGCTTAAAGCCGCTCTAAACTCCTATGGATTAGAGAGGAGAAGCCATAGCGTAACAGCTCTATTAGAAGAACTTATATCTCTAGGAGAGGATCTCAAACATCTTAGGGACGTGGCTAGAATACTCGATCTATACTACATACCGACTAGGTACGCTGATGTCTTCCCTTCAGGTCCTGCATCATCTTACTTCACAAGGGTTCAAGCTGAAGAAGCCGTGAAGTTTGCGGAAGCTATATTGAAGGAGGCTAGAAGGATTGTCGGTAGAAGAGAAGTTGAAGAGTGAACTTGAGAGACTTATAAAAGCGTTTTTAGATGAGATTTTAGCAAGACTTGAACCCTGCTGCGTTATACTCTTCGGATCATACGCTAGAGGATCGTATACAGAGTATAGCGATATAGATCTGTGTGTAATATCTGATAGACTACCTACGGATATAGTTAAGAGGAGAACTATAGCTACCGGGATACCTAGGATATCGGCTATAGGGTTTACAAAGGATGAGGTATCTCGTATGATAGATGATCTGAACCCTCTAATCCTCGATATAGTGTACCATGGAAAACCTCTAATCGGCGGAGAAGTATATATGGAGCTTAGAAGGAAGCTGGATAGTCTGATAGATAGAGGCGTAATCGAGAGGCGTAAGAATGGATGGATATTTAGGAGGGGGAGGCATTAGCGATCGTGGTTTATATATCCTATATAGCTTATATAGCTTAGCATTATGATAACTAGAAGAAGTTTAAATCGAATATTGCAGGTATTTAATACTTTATGTGCCCAGTCTATCTAGCTTCAGATTGTCATGTACACTCTAAAGGGATTGAGAAAGCTGAAAAAGTCGTCAAAGCTATGGATGAAGCTGGTGTAGAGAAGATAGTATTATTCTCTCCGCATCCGGGACTTATGACTATGGATGCAGGTATACTGTCTAGGGGGAAGTTTAGGGAGTGCGTCGAGTTTGCCTCAAATATTCAGAAGTATAACCCTGATAGGATCATAGGATTCGCATTCATAGATCCCAGGATGGAGGGGGCCGTCGAGGAAGCTGAGAGAGCTATATGCGACTTAGAGTTGAAAGGGTTTAAGATGATACCTGCAGGCTGGTATCCATACGAGGAAAGGTTTAGACCTCTATTCGAGAAGATAGAATCCCTCGGCGTACCTATAATATTTCATAGCGGTATATCTTGGGGCTTCCCAGATTCATCTAGATTCTGTAGACCAGTATACTATGAATTCCTGATATTCTATCCTAGGATAAAGTTTGCTCTAGCTCACATAGGGTGGCCATGGGTCGATGAATGCTTAGCCACCGCCGGTAGATTTCTAGCAGCAGTAGGATGGGGCAATGTAGATAGGACTCAGATGTTCATAGATATAACCCCAGGTACACCTAGGTTATGGCGTAGCGAATCTCTACGTAAAGCTATAGTATACCTCGGACCAGACCTATTGATATTCGGCTCGGATAACGGAAACCCAGAAGATCCAGAGAGGTTTAGAAGAGTTATAGTATCCGATCTAGCTATATTCAGAGAGGAGCTAGGCCTCACAAGTGATACCATAGAGAAGATCATGAGAAGGAATTTAGAAAGATTCCTTAGCTCTAAATAGATTCCATCAGGTCATCCTACATCTTTCACCCATATTCCTATAATTTTATTACGAGTAGACTGGTTCTCATCTTACAACCAGAGCATGCGAAGAATATCTATCTGAATCCTAGGATACTCACCATAGTTACCGCGGTTAACGTAGCTATAGATCCAGTTATACAGTGTACAGACTCAGATATACCTAAGAGAGATTGATGGGTATTAAGCGTAATACATTTGAAACGAATATACTATAAGGCATAGTGATCCTAGTATTCGTTTCGGTGAAAACATCTTATCTCTATCATAAATATTATACCTATCAACAGTCGAAACCTTGAATAAAAACCGAAGATTACTAGAAGCATACATTTTAGGTAGATACGAATAAAGCTTACATCCTCCATAACCTTAATGATCGAAATGTATAGAGGACTAAGAGAACTCGTAGGTTACACAAATTAACCAATAACGGCGTTGATAAGGAACCCGTACTGGAGAAAACGCAGGTATGATTTAGGTCAGAGCGAAGGGATTTTTCAATAGCTTAGTAGCTAGGCAAGCTACGTTTAGCTCGATAGGTCTGTTCAACTTCTATCTGCCGAAAGGTTACCTAGAAGAGTATATGGATTGCTGAAGAGAGATATACCAAGGAACCGAATTTTCCGATCTACTAGTACCAAGCGAATATGAAGCTACAGGCCCAATTAGGATGATGAATTAGTTCGAAGATAACAAGTGTATGGCACTATTAAACCTCTAGGTAGCCATCTGAAGCTAGTAGAAGCGTATAGTCTGATCAACAGCTTCGACGAGGATAGAGCTCTTATGTGTCCGAGGAGCCTGCAGGTACCCAATTAGAATCTCTCAGAAGGGCTAAGCAAATCCTCTACGTATACTTCACGATAGGATCCTCCCCCACTTCTTATACGAGAACAAGGTTACATTCTGTCGTTATTGGATGCGCTATTAAAGATGTGACCAGGATTCTGGTAATTTTTGCTCAGAAGATTTATCTTCAATATCTAACTCTATGTTGTTTGTAGCGAGGTGGGAAAATATGGAAGAAATTGTTTGTGATAGAATATTCAAAGACTATAAAGGTAAGACAGTTGTTAGAGCTCTAGACGATATAAGCTTTAGAGTTTCAAAGGGTGAATTCTTCGGTCTTCTCGGCCCTAATGGTGCTGGTAAGACAACACTTGTAAGGATTCTTGCAACACTCTTAAAAGCTTCCGGTGGATACGCTTGGGTCGGCGGATACGATGTAGATAAAGACGAGAAGAAAGTACGCGAGATAATAGGTTATGCTGGCCAGGATTCGGAGCGCTCAGCTTACTTCAGGCTTTCTGTCAGAGAGAATCTCTTCTACTTTGCATATGCACTTAGAGGTGTCCCGAGGAGTGAGGCAAGTGAGAGGATCGAATATATAACATCGGCGATAGGATTCGAAGATAGGCTAGATAAACATTTCATAGCTCTATCAGGGGGAGAGAAGCAAGTAGTGATAGTTATGAGAGCTATACTTCATAACCCGGAGGTATGCTTCCTAGATGAACCATCAAAAAGCTTGGATCCAGTAACCGCACGTAGAGTTAGACGCTTCCTAAAAGATTATGCTAAAGAGAATGATATCACCATCTGTTTAACGACGCATAATATGCTCGAAGTCGAAGAAGTATGCGATAGAATAGCGTTCATAAACCGTGGTAGGCTGATCTTTGTAGGGACCCCTCTCGAATTTAAGAGGCGGGCAACTGTGATGGAAGTTATAGAGATCAGTGCTAGTAAGCTTGAAGATTATGTGAAGCTAAGACTTCTTAAGGTTCATGGAGTACTGAATATAGCTTACCATAACAATATCATTAAATTATACTGTGAAGATGCATTCGATGCTCTTCCAGAAGTTCTAAATATTATGAAGAAAATAGGGTTCAAAGCTCCAGTGAGGATCGCTGAACCTTCGCTTGAAGATGCATTTGCCTTCTTTGTTAACGGAGGGGAGAGGTAATTATGAATATCGCTAATACACTAAAAATCTTCTACATGGCTGTTTGGCGTAACTTCATAACTTTAACGCGATATAAGATGAACTTCCTATTCTCGATTATAACGAGTGTCTTATGGGCTTTAGGTATGTTCCTATTCTCGTTTGCATTCGACTCCTCGTTGCTCGGAAGAACTGTCGGAACAACAAACTATGTTGCTTTCATCATTTTCGGGATAAGCTTCCAAAGCTGGCAAGGAACTGCGTTATGGGGTGCATCGAGTATGCTCCAAGGCGAACTTAGCACAGGACAGATAGACTACACCTTCACATGCCCATTTTCACGCTATCATTACATCGTAAGTAATATCGCAGCCTTAGCAGTTCAAGACTCTATATTCTTCCTCCCAATGTTCTGCGTCGGCTTATGGTTAGCAAGTACGACGCTAACTATTCATGGACTCCTCTTAGGTTTGGCTTCGGTAATACTCTCGGTAGCAGCGTTGGTTCAATTTGGAGTTATCTTCGCCGCGCTTACGCTACGATATAGGCAGATAACAGCGGTATTCAGTTTCTTCAACTTCATAATCCAGATGCTCTCCGGGATGTTTATCCCGCTTCAAATACTTCCAGTTCCATTACAACTCATCGGGTTTAGCATTCCGGTAACCTTCGGGATGGACTTACTAAGACACTACATAATGGAAACCATTACTATATTCAATCTTACACATGAATGGGTTGTACTCTTAATCCAGCTGGTCCTCTTTAGCCTAATAGCTAAGCTCGTAGTCTCTTATCTAGAAAGCAGAGCTAAAGAGAAAGGATTACACTATATTTAAATATCTAATGAAGACAGAGATACTGAAGCTACCTGGAAACAAGTAACGGTATAAGGCTTAATAGTTAGGTTAAACCAACCTTTACCGTGAAGAATTCATGAAGTTTACGGGTTGTATCTGCTATGAGCTTTGAAGAAGCTGAAGTGCTTAGGGAGAGAGCCGAAGCTTTTCTAAGGAATGCTGAGAGGCTCCTTGAAGAAGGAGTTTATGATCTTGCCGCATTCAATATAGAGCAGTACTGCCAGTTGATACTTAAGTATAAACTGCTCGTCAAAACAGGTACATATCCTAGAACTCACTCGATAATGAGGCTTGCGAGGGAGCTCTCTAAGATTAATCCAAAAGCGGACAAGTTGCTACAGGATATAGTGATCGTGACGAAGATAGAGGATGCATATATAGGTTCGAGATATCTGCCGCGTAGGTATGAGAGGGAGGAGGTTGAAGCGATGTTCAGGTATGCTAGAGAAGTTTTCGGGGTTGTAGTGTATGAGCTTTGATCTATATATTGATGAAGGTATTAAAGCCCTGAAAGCTATGGAGAGCTATATGGAGGTAGCAAGAAAGGTTAAGGAGGTAGTCCTAAGATATAGATCAGACGCTAGGGTGTACGTCTTCGGCTCAGTCGTAGAGGAAAGGTACACCGCAGCGAGCGATATAGATATACTGATAGTGGTAGATGTAGATAGGGATGAAGCCTACAAGATAAAAGCAGAGATCTACGAAGAAGTGGATGCACCGATACAGCTTCACATAGCAACCCCAGTCCAACTTCGATGGTACACTAGATTCATCAATAAACTGATAGAAGTCTAGTAATGCTAGCTTTCCTCTAATCTCTTAGCCTATAGATAAAGTGTAGCTTGAGGCTCAACACGGTTGACCGAAGTCGATCTACATACAAATTTTAGACTTCTAGATAGAGCCTCATTCAGAGTCTCATTCCATACATCTGTAGCATTAGCCATGACTTCTACTACGTAGTAGAACGAATTAGTCAAAGTATTATGTGTCAGTGATTGAGTATACTCAAGCTTACAATCTATCTAATAATTGCAGCTAATGATATAGCTAGATCAGAGCCAATGAAACCGACATAGAACGCCATAAAAGAGTTATGGTTGGAGCGGACCTGCCGGGATTCGAACCCGGGACCACCGGCTCCGGAGGCCGGCACTCTATCCATGCTGAGCTACAGGTCCTTTCTACGATGTTTTATAATAGGATTAGGCGACTTATATGATTTCTTTTCCGTTTCCTTTAAGGATGTTTAAGCCTCCAACCGGTATATATCCATTTGGTATACGCGACATCCATTAGGAAGTTAGCTTTCATGACTACGTTAAATGCTCTACTCTCCTAGGAAGTGAGTCTAGTCGGTTCGGTCTATTCTATTCTTAACTTACTTCTCAGCTTAGATATGTCACCAAGTGAGTACGGTATAGAGCCTGGCCTACTATAAGGAGAGCTATCATATAACTGATGGAGAAATTGTAAGGATTGTACGTGAAGATAGGGAAGAAATAGCTTTGTATTTTTACGATGCTAACTTTGGAGTAAACCTAAGTGAAGAGCGATATAGTAAAAACTTTTACGATAGATTTAGCTATGTATTAAGTTATGAAGAGTATTTGGAAAGAGTAATTTTCTGCCTCTATTAGATAGAATGTAAAGCTTAACAGCTATATGGATAGATTATAAATTGTTAGTCGAGGTACGATTAGCTATATGGTGCACTTCTATCGAGCATCAACTTTTCAGAAGCCGTTTAAGTCTTCTCAGGAATCTATCATAACTTATAGATTGTTTGCAGTCTTCGCACAGTCGTAACCAGATATACTTCTTATTACCATACCTCCTATACTTCTGATAGTATTGGAGTATGAGTTCATCACTTATCTTCTTAGGTCTACCTTTAACCTTCCCTTGTCTCCATGCTTCTTCCTGTCTCTCCCTGATACGTCTACGCTCATATTCAGCTACCCATGCGAGTATGGAGAGTACCAGCTTCCTTATATTCGGGTCAAGAGTCTGTAGAAATTCCTCTTTTATTGTCACAACCTTTACACTTTTCTCCTCAAGCATAAGAACGGTATTCATTGTATCTAGCATCGTTCTACCAAGTCTATCGAGGCTCCAAGCCACCACGAAATCAGGTTTTAATAGATCTATTTCCTTTAGAAGCTTAGAAGCAGAAGGCCTGTCCATAAATTGTTTAACCCCAGATTCCCCTTTATCTACGTAGATCTCCATAAGCTCGAAGCCTCTCTTCGCCACGAAGTCTTCTATCGCTTTTAACTGTATCTCTTCATCCTGTTCACGCGTAGATACCCTTACATAGCATACAGCTTTCATTAAGTTACAGACGAATTTTTGGAGGATTTATAAACATGTTTAGCAGTCGTAAGTTTAACTTACGACTACAGAAGATGTAAGTCCACTTACACCGACACGAAAAGAGCGAGCGGTAACCCCCTAAAGAGGGGTACTTATCGAAAACTTGATAGCAGCAATATGTCTAGTATTATTACGTTGGGATTACGCAGCTATGTTTAGGAAGGGTATAGAGCTTAAGCAACCCGTATAGGACTGTCATAGAAGCTCTCTTCAAAGAGTTATTAAAGATATTTAACGATAAGCTTGTCTCCCTAATCGTTTTCGGTAACGTAGCTCGCGGTACAGCTAGAAAAGATAGTGATCTCGATATATTGATAGTAGTCGAAGATTTGCCAAGGGCACGTTTCGATAGGTTAGCCCTATATCTTGAAGCAGAGAAGAGGCTTGATCCACTACTCGATGAGCTTCTCATAAACGGCTATGCCATATCCATAACACCCATACTGAAGAGTAGGGAGGAGGCTAAAAGAATTAAACCGGTCTACCTAGATATGACGGAGGATGCTATTATAGTCTACGATAAGGATGGATTCTTCGAGAATATACTTATGTATCTTAGAGATGTATTGAGAAGACTTGGTTCTAAAAGGGTTTGGATCGGTAGAAAGTGGTATTGGATTCTTAAGGAGGATTTCAGATTCGGTGAGGTGATAACGATTGAATAGTCTCGAGTTAGCAAGATCCAATATAAGGCAAACTGAAGAGCGGTTAAAACATGCTAGGGAAGCTTTAGAAACCGGGAACAATCCTTATGTCGTTAGACAATGCCAGGAAGCGGTCGAGTTATCCTTGAAAGCTGCTCTAAGACTAGTAGGGGTGGAACCTCCTAAATGGCACGATGTCGGGCCTCTACTTAGGAGGGAAAAGGGAAGATTCCCATCGTGGTTTCAAGA
>JANXEK010000035.1 GCA_025058595.1 Candidatus Bathyarchaeota archaeon | reverse complement strand
CTCAGAGACTCTATACATGGCTCTATAGGTATCCAGATGAAATGCATAAACTTCTTAGGAAGCTTGAGGAGACGTATAACGTGTTACAGAAGTATCGTTATGAGAGAATCGGGGGAGGTATGGATTCTATAAGTCTCTCAGACGATCATTCAGGTTATCTAAACCGTAGGATGTATGAGAGGTTTACACTACCATACAACCTTAGGTTATACGAAAGATATGGTAGGAGACATAGAGGGTTACATATGGATTCTCATATGGATCATATAACAGATGTAGTAACAGATGTATACAAGGTGGATTCTGCAGATGTAGGTGTAGAGAATGATCTTGGAATACTAGCTGAAGCTTTTAAGGGTAGGGTTGTATTCAACGGTAATGCGAATTGGAGGGTTCTAGTGGATGGTGATCCTGAGAAGATTAGAAGGGAGGTTGAAAGATGCATATACACGGCTGGCCCTGTTGGAGGATATATATTCGATAACGGTGGGGAGACGTATGCAGGTATACCTCCTGAAAAACTGAAGTATGAGGTAGATTATGCTAAGAAGATAGGTGTATACCCTGTAAAGAAATATCGATAGATACCGATCTGCCACGTACTCAGATCGAACTATACTCGACCGGTAGCTCTATACCGTACATTCTCGATCATATTCTTCTACTTGTAGAATCCTGATTGGATGCAACCTTTATATCGATACATATCGGGATAAAGGTTTCAGGTGGATCCATTTATGATGGAAATAGATGAAAGTATACCTCATCTACGTAGATATAAAGATGGGAAGCAACTAATAGTCGATGGGAAGCCGTTTATAATACTCGGCGGGGAGGTGCATAATTCGTCTTCATCCAGTCTAACTTATATGGAGCCTATATGGCCGCGTTTAGCATCCCTAGGTTTGAATACAGTCCTACTACCTGTTACCTGGGAACTTATAGAGCCTAAGGAGGGGGGATTCGATTTCAGCTTAGTCGATGGGCTTATAGAGGGGGCTCGTAAGTATGGTTTGAAGGTTATCTTCCTATGGTTCGGTACATGGAAGAATGCTGTCTCATCTTACACCCCTGAATGGGTGAAGACTGATCTAGAAAGATTCCCACGTGCTCAAGATAGTATAGGTAGAAGGTTAGATGCTATCACATGCTTCAGTAAGAACGCTTTAGAAGCTGATTCACGTGCGTTCAAAACTCTTATGAAGCATATACGCGAGGTCGATAGAGAGAGGCATACGGTTATAATGGTACAGGTGGAGAATGAGGTAGGTATCCTAGGAGCGTCAAGGGATCATCATCCGTTAGCTGAAGAATGCTTCGATCAAGATGTACCTGAAGAGCTTATAGAGTATCTACGTATTAACGAGGAGAGGCTTAACCCATATCTAAGGTGTATATGGAGGAGGGAAAAGGATTCTGGTACATGGAGGGAGCTATTCGGTGTAGGAGCTGATGAGGTTTTCATGGCATGGCATTTTGCACGATTCGTAGATAACGTAGCTGCAGCGGGTAAATCTGAGTATCCTATACCTATGTACGTTAACGCTTGGCTTGGACCGAGCGCATACATGTACGAGGAGGGTAAACCTGGCGAGTATCCGAGCGGCGGTCCGGTATCACGTATGCTAGAAGTTTGGTGCGCTGCTACACACCATATCGATACGATAGCGCCAGATATCTATAGGGAGGATTTCTGCTCTGTATGCGACGAGTATGCTAGGCTAGGTAACCCTCTATTCATACCTGAGACTGTAAGAGATGAGAGGAGTGCGTCGTACGTATTCCATGCCCTGGGTCGGTATAACGCTATAGGGTTTTCGCCGTTCGGTATAGACGATATAATCGAGCCTGAGAAGCATCCGTTAACCGATAGCTACAAGGTTCTCTCGAGTATGATACCTCTGATAACTAGGTATCAGAATACCGGTAGGATGATAGGATTCGTAGATGACGGATCCTATGGGTACACGCATACAGTATCTATGTGGAGGGTTAGGATGCGTGTAAGAGGGTTCCTATGCAAGCTCGGAGGTTATCGATTACAAGTGAGCTTCGCGAAGGAGTTAGCAGAGAGAGCGAAGATGATATGGCCAGGCTTCCCCTATGAAGGTAGAACGCCTGCCGCAGGTTTGATAATCGCTGTAGATGATGATACCTATATAGCGGTAGGTATGAATTTCCTATTGAGATTCCTGCCTCTGGATGGATTCTCATCGAGCGTAGAGATTCTATGGGTCGATGAAGGCATATTTAAGGATGGAGAGTGGGTTAGAGGGAGGAGGCTCAACGGTGATGAAACCGGGCATGGATCATGGGTATACTTCGAAGATAAACCTAGGATACGCATGATAAAAGTTCACAGCTATACCTAGTATGATAGGGGTATCGGCTATGCCTAGGTTATCTATCTCTGATACTAAGGATTACTTTCTCATGGATGGAGAGAAATTCTTCTACCTAGCGGATACCTGTTGGAGTGCTTTCACTAATCCAAGCTACGACGAGTGGATATACTATCTAGAGTATAGGAGGATGCAAGGCTTCAACGCTATACAGATCAATATCCTACCCCAATGGGATAGGAGCGATTCTGAGAATTACATAGATCCATTCCAACCCTTACTTGATGGAGGATGGAATTTCGATAGAAGGAACGAAGCCTATTTCGATAGAGCTGAGAAGATGATCGATATAGCTACGGATATGGGTTTCACGCCTGCTCTCGTAGTCCTATGGTGCAACTATGTTAAGGGTACATGGGGTTCTAGGATCGATCCAAGCAAGATTATACCGAAGGAGAAGATCGAAGATTACGTATCCTACGTAGCTGAGAGGTTTAGCGGATATAACCCTATATTCATAGTGAGCGGCGATACAAACTTCGAAACCGAGGAATCTGTAGAGTACTATACGACGGCTATGGATATAGCTAAGAGGGCGGCTCCAAACTCTCTAACTACTATGCATATATCTGGAGGGTTATACGAGATACCTGATAGGATCTTAAGATCGCCTAGCTACGATTTCTACATGTATCAATCTGGTCATAGGAGGGATAGACAACATCTAGCCTACGAACTTGCACAGAGATTCTACCATATGCCTGTAAAGAGGCCTATAGTCAACGGGGAGCCATGCTACGAAGGCATAGGCTCTATAAGAGCGTATGAGAAGCATGGCAGGTTTACATATCTAGATGTAAGGAGGGCTATATGGCAGAGTATCCTTTCAGGAGCTAAAGCTGGCACCGCATACGGGGCGCACGGTATATGGCCGTGGTATAAGGGTGGAGTATACAGGTATAGCGATATCTATGGTCAGCCATACCATTGGATAGCAGCGTTAAAGTTTCCAGGAGCATACGATGCTGCATTTGCGAAATGGGTGTTCGAAAGGTACGATCTATTCGATATAGAGCCTGCTAACGATAAACTGCTGAATAAGACGGATGAAATAAGGGTTTCGATAGGTAGGAGTAAGATAGTGTTCTATACGCCTTACAACTGTAGCGTAGGGTTGAAGATCGATGGGACGGCTTATAGATGGGAGGGTATAGAGCTTGAAGGAAGACGGATATTCAAACCTAGGATCGAAGTTAGAGGAGAAGAGGCTATCGTAAAGATGACGGAGTTCAATAGCGATGTACTAATGGTAGGATATGAACTGTAGTAGATTTACCGGGGATCTAGGCTAGAAATTGTTAAGCTTCGAATCTGAGCTAGATGAATCTTTAGGCTATGAATATATTCGTCTATATGGAGAGGATACAAGGATAAGAGAGAATTCTCTATTCTAAAATCTAAAAGATGCTAGCTGGTGGATCGAGACCAAAAATAGCAGATGTAGAATCTTCGTAGAAATGCCAGGTTTAGATAGATAAATGGGAAATCTGAAACTCAGGAATCCTACAATGATCTGAAGATATACGGGAAAAGCTTCCCTGGATGCAGCGACCTCAAAGTAGAGGTCGAGGTTATAGAGGAGTGGCAGGGCAGCGGTGGATAGGCTATATGGTTGGATATACACCGATGAGCCTTAGAGATGTATATCCATATAGTTAGACCAGACGAAGTTAGAGGATCGATACTGCTTGCAGTACTCTTAGCTAGGAATCTATACTTCGGCGATAAATTACTCGAAGGGTTGAACCCTATGTAGGCTAGAGCTATCGTAGAGGTTTAGAGGGGGAGGGCATCTATACTTATAGGTAGGGGTGCAGCTAACGAGAATATACGATGCGATTAGATTTATGGAAACACTACTATCGATGGCCGATTGGATAGATAGAGGTAGGATAGCTGTTATGGGCATTCGGGGAGGCGGCTTAATAGTTCTACACACAACTCTGCAGGAGATGATGTATTTAGCTGTCGTACTATACGATCTACACCAGTATACCTAGCACCGTCAAACTGGATGTAGATAGACTATCTATAGAGATACCTATACACGGATATACCAGGAACCGTGAACCGAACGATACAAGATCGTCGATATCGCTATGAGGTTTTAGATGATAGATATCCCTATGCTGTTGATTTTCAGGAATTGCACCCGAATACGAGGTAAACGTGAGTTGGTGGAATCGCTTAGAGAATAGGATAGATTTAACGACCTACTGGATCGGGTATTTACCGAATTCTCTGACTGCTTCATACATCGCGATGATATTCTCTATAGGAACTTTAGGCTGGATGTTATGGATAGCGCTGAAGATGAAGCCTCCTCTAGGACCGAATATCCGTATACGTTCATGAACTTCTCTCCTTACTTGATCAGACGTCCCGAACGGTAGTGTTTTCTGAGTATCTATCCCACCACCCCAGAATACGATCTTATCACCGTATTTCGATTTTAGGGTTGAAGGCTCCATACCGACGGCGGAGGTTTGAACGGGGTTGAATATATCGAACCCAGCTTCGATGAATTCGTTTAGGAATACTTCGACGGAGCCGCATGAATGTATGAAGGTTTTCCAGGAGGTATGTTCATGGATCCATTCATTGATACGTTTATGGAAGGGCTTATACAGCTTCTGATAGGTTCTGATCGACATTATAGGTCCTCTCTGCATCCCGAAATCTGTCCCTGTTACGAAGACTGCTGTCACCCTATCCCCGACGGCTTTACGGATCTTCTCCAGATTCTCTAACGCGATCTTGCATTGACGTTCGAAAATCTTAAGGATGTAGTCTGGACGCTTAATATGGCATATATACCATTCCTTAACTCCTCTAATACCCTTAGGATGCTTAAGCTGTAATCCAGGGATGAGCGCGATATCGCCGAAGCTTGTTCCGCCGAAGTTCGCGAGTATAGCTTTATCGGTCTTTGTATAGAGCCGCTCAGCTTCTACTCGGAGGAATTCTAGCTCTTCATTCGATATAGGACCGAACTCCTCAAGGTTATCTTCAAGCCTTAGATTATCCCAGTCGATCGGCTCCTGCCTATCGACTGCGTCGAAGTAGAAACCTCCCTTCGGCATCTTTGCACAAGGGGATGCGGCTCTATCGCCTTGAGGATACATCGGTATGCTACCATCAGGATCTGGATCCGTGTTAAACTTGCCAGGTACTAGGACGGGGGTTCCGTCGAAGAGGCGCCAAGGCTTCCAATCCTCATTCCTGAAACCGAACATGGTTATCCCGCTGTTTAAAGGGACGACATCGATACCTAACGCATCGATTAAGTCGGGGGCTATCTCCCCGAGCATCTGGTATGGCTCTATAACTTTAACAGGGGTTCCAGGAGGATCTAGCCCTAAAGCCTGTCGTAGAGCGTAAACCGTGCTTACATGCATACCGGTAGTCGGACTACCCCCTAAATCTAGCGGAACCCTATCAGGCTCCTGGTGATCTAGCGAGATGGATACTCGCTCCCTTGAATTCATATATTCAACCCTACCTCAGTTATAAATTAGAAGAAGACTATATTAAATATAACCTCCCCTTTTGATCTTCTCGTTAGCGTTATCTAATTATAGTAGAGATTACGGTATATAGACCTCTGTCTTCCGTAGAACTTCTTCCACACCCATTTCTTCACCCTCTTTACAGATCTAATTTCTCCATCCTCAACATCGATGAATATCTCGTATCGATGGTATGGTGAAACCTTGTAGACTATAAGATATTCGCCATTCTTCTCGTCATACTCGCATACGTTTACATCACGTCAGAGGAGGATAGCTCGACCGCATGCTTAGCATCTGCAACTCTACCTTCACCCATCCATACGATACGCTAACACTACGGTGTTCATAACGTGGGATCGGATTCGGCTGATCGGTGAACAATTAACCCTAGGATATACCTGGAGTTATCGATAGATATTTAGAGCGTTAATAGAGGGGTAAGCTCAGCATAACCTCTACCGTATCAGGGATCACTGTTAAGAGCTACTATGAGTTTAAGTTGATCTTAGCGGGGTTTACCGGATGTGGGTGGTGGAGGTGGATGGGTATAGTGGTTCTTCGAGTATAGAGTTTGGAGTGAACTTCGCTACATACGGCTTCCCATCATTCTCGTTCCTTCTAGAATCCTCTATTAGAGCTGAGCGAATAGGCTTCGATGCTCTATGGGTGTTGGATCATCTATTCCTCCCGGATAGGATATATAGAGCTATCGGAGAAGTAAGTGGAAGACGGGATGCGTTAGATGCTTGGATCGTTATGGCTGCCATGGCTACGGTGACTAGGAGCATAAGGATAGGATCTTGTGTAACGCCGATCCCCTTAAGGAGTCCGCCGCTACTCGCGAAAACTGTCGCAACCTTAGATAACCTATCGAATGGACGTATAATATTCGGTGTAGGTGCTGGATGGTTTTCTGAAGAGTTCAGGAGATATGGTATACGATGGGATAGATTCCAGGTTAGGGTAGCTAAGACTATAGAGGGGGTTACGGTGATTAAGAAGCTATGGACTGAAGATTCTCCATCATACAGCGGACGGTTCTATAGAATCATCGAGGCGCCGCTATGGCCTAAACCCGTACAGAAGCCTCATCCACCTATATTCTTCGGTGGGAGGAGCGAAGCTATCCTGAAGGCTGTAGCTGAGATGGGGGATGGATGGATAAGCTGGGCTGTATCATCTAACGAGTTTAGGGAGAAGGTGTCGATGATAAGGGATATGGCTAGGAGGATTGGACGGAAGCCTGAGACGGTGAAGCCTGCTTGCAACCTTATCGTAAGCATCTCCGAAGATTACGATGAAGCTCGAAAGATCGCGGAACGCTATGTAGCGAACTTCTTCGGTAAACATCTAGATGAGGTTGGGGATTTCGTCGTCTACGGTGGAGTAGATGATTGTATAGATGGGATTGAGAGATTCATCGAAGCGGGTGCTGTACATGTAGCATTCCGTCCGATGCTTAACAGGGATATACCAAGGTTTCTGGATATATTCGGAGAGAAGATAATTCCATACTTTAAATGAAGTTGATGTAAATCCGTAAACTTTCAGATGATAAGCTTAAACGATGGATATAGCAACTTTATCGTAATAATTTTATAGGAAAAGGTATGCTAAAACTTTATTCTATCCGGAAATAGGGTAAACCATTTCGTTATGTGTATGTATGTCGTGAGAGGAGTTCTATATACATTTCAGAGTTAAGAGAGAAGGAGTTAGCATATATTCAATCCATGAAGCTATTATAGAAGGTGGAGATAGGTGGACTCTCTAAGATTGGCTTTAAGTTATCTTAGGGCTT
Organism: Candidatus Bathyarchaeota archaeon; assembly: GCA_025058595.1. Lineage (GTDB taxonomy): Archaea > Thermoproteota > CALKCG01 > B24 > DRYS01 > DRYS01. The sequence goes on along the minus strand of JANXEK010000035.1, from coordinate 2,777 downwards.
CTAGTGAGGGGACTCTATACCTAGCGAGCTTCGCTACACAGATGATAATACTTATGAGCTTTATACTAAGTGGCATATGCCACCTTACATTAGATTGAGCCACCTCTTGTTCCCAAGTTTAGATAGGATCGACTATTCTTTGAAGTTGATATTTTCGCATAACGATAAAAACTCTGTAAAGCTAGGTTTAACATCGAGTTACTTTTATGATCAATTGGGGAGAGATAAAGATAGCCGATCCTAGAGCAATGATATAAAGTGTAATCTTTTAACACTGCAACCGATTTCTTCCTTTATATGTAACGTTGTAAAAGAGAGAAAGAGGAGGAGTTTGGGGTTAATATCTTCCGTACTCTTCTACAGCTTCTATGAGCGCTTTCAGGTTTTCTAACGGTACTTCTTTCGGTATGTCCGCTACTCCTGGTGCTAGTATGAATCCTCCTCCAGGTTTCGCTTCTCCTAGGAGGTCTCTCACATACTCTTTTATCTTATCTGGGGTTTCTTGTAGTAGCATCGATGGAGGTATACCACCCATTATACATGTATGTCCTCCAAGGATCTTCTTAGCTTTCCTTACATCGGTTTTCTCGAAGTATGCTATACCCCACCCTTTAGGTAGATCTAGTATCGTTTCTAGGTGGACGTCGTGCCATCCTTCGAAGAATACTAGCGACTTTATACCTTGATCGTATAGGGTTTCTATAACCTTCCTTAGGGTTGGCCAGTAGAATTCTCTGTATAGTTTCGGCGATAGATACTCGTTTAGGTGCAGCGGTATGAATGCGTATTTAGCCCCAGCTGGTTTAAGCGATAATCCTATCTTGATTATAGGGTCTACTAGAGCTTCGCATGCTTGTTTAACCCTATCGGGATATCTACGAACATCTAGTAACGCTCCGGTCGGGTATCTTAGGAAGTCTCCTATGAAGTCTAGGGGTGTGTATGCGAACGTAAGCGGGAGTGATGGTACACCGGCTCTAGCTAGATCTACAGCTAGATCACCTAGGAATTTGAGGAATCTGGAGGCTTCCACTCCAAGCTTTATGAGCGATGCGTTAGCTTTAACCGATCCAGGTTTCTCGAGGTTTACGCATGATCTTGGGAGTATGACCTCGTTTACGAAGGCTACGGGGTTATCCGATAGCTTAGCATACTCTCCTACATCCATAAACTGTCCTCCTATAAACTGTAGGATGCTATCTTCTGGAAGCTCTCTACCAGGCCATCTAGTATATCGGTCGAGTAGAGCGTCATGCATAGGGCCTGACCAGAATCTGATGGATGGAGCTATATCCGGGTAATCTGCGAAAGCTAGGGAGAATACGAATCCTTCAGCTGCTGTGACGACACCGAGCGAATCTACAGGGAATTCTGATACGAACCTCAGAGAAGCTTCACGTGTCTTATCGTAGTTGAAGTATAGCTCGTATCCTGTAGCGTATTTGCGTAGTATATCGCCGCATGTGAATATGAGTAGCGGAACCCTATTAGGCTCCTTTAGATCTATAGCTTTCTCTATCCTCTCCATCCTCTCCTTAACTAATTCTTCTGGAGATCTAGATCCGAGCATATTTTCAACCCTCCAAACCTATCAATCGTTTACACTTCCTCACACCTAGCATAGCGTTATCAGCCCAATCATCAGCTCCGGTATACCTCTTAGCATATTTATCGACCCTACCGCCACCTATGATTATCTTAACCCTATCCCTGAGGCCGGCTTGCTTCAATGCCTCTACAACCCTCCTCATAGATTCTATAGCTATCGTTAGAAGGCCGCTCATACCTACGATCTCAGGGTTGTAGCGCCTAACAGCTTCTACGAATCTATCCGGGGATGTATCTACACCTAGATCTACGACCTTAAACCCGGCTGCTTCGGCGAAAGCTTTGAATATATTCTTACCTATATCGTGTATATCTCCCTCGACGGTGCCGAGGACTATCGTAGCTATAGGTTTAACCTCCTCCCTAAGCTTAGGTAGGACTATATCCATGATACGTCTGAATATCTCACCAGCATATACAAGTTCTGATAGAAAGTATTCACCCTTCTCGAACCTCTCACCTATAGTCACGGTAGCCTTCCTACAAGCTTCCAGTATATCTGGGGGAGGTATTTCTACGATAAGCTTCTCGACGAGGCTTAAAACCCTACCTTCATCGAGTTCGACGAAAGCTTCGATAAGCTCATCTAAGGAAGGCAAGAATATCTCCTCTGATCATAATTTTTACACGGAGATGTTAATAAGGGTATCGGGCCACAACCCACCCCTGTGTTTATCTATAGCTAATAGTTAATCTCGATGAAACCATAAAGATACCTGTAGCAGTATCTAAATCTAAGTAATAGTTATCCATACCCAAAAACTTAATATACTTCTCATAAAATTAAATATTTAGATATGTCTGGGAAACCTGTGGAGATAGTTGTTCGTCCGACTGCGTATGTTATTGGTGCGATCTTAACGGCTTTGATAACTGTTTTCATACAGTATGTAGCTTTATTTACGCCTGGAGGGACTCTTTGGGGGTTGAATAGCGAGGCGTGGAGTAATAGCTGGGTTGGGAGTATGAGTTTCGTATTGTTTTGGCCTCTCGTTATCGCTGTTTTAGGAACTCTACTTTCGAGGTTAGGTGTGACGAAGCATGAACTGGTTATCATATTATCTATGATATGGATGACATGGCTTATACCAAGCTACTACGGTATACTAGGAGTCCTCACTAATATGGGTACTGCTCGTCATGCTCCCGCTTTCCATCGCTGGAATCTC
>JANXEK010000034.1 GCA_025058595.1 Candidatus Bathyarchaeota archaeon | reverse complement strand
AAACCTGTAAAGGGTACGTCGATACCTATAGATGAGCATAGAGAAGCTAATACTCGATACTCTGTACCGGCGATCCTACAATTTATATAGCTTATAGCGAGGGGGGAGCCTGCCTCTCTAGCTTTCACTTTAAGCCTACTAAGAACGAACTGTGTGACAGCAGTTTTACCTGTACCTGGTTTACCGTATAAGAATATATTGGATGGAAGCGAACCTCTAAGCGAAGGAGCTAGGATGAACGCTAAACGTTGAATCTGTTCGCTCCTGTGAGGTAGATTATCAGGTATATAATCTGGGCGGAGAGCATCTCTATTCTTGAATATCGAATATTTAGATAGAACCTTCTCGAATATATCGAAAACCATATCCCTCCTATCGCTATCCATACACTTATCGAAGAGAAGGAGGATAGGTAATACCGATAAAAACGATTAGTACAGGAGAAAGATCAGAATAGACCGCGCCACCCCCTACTTTCAACTCCAGAATATACGATCAACTGGACTTATGGTTATCTCGTTAAGTTTAGAAAAGTGTAGTAAAAGGTCTATAGAATATGGTAGAAATATATTTAAAGAAAGCGACCAAAGGTTTACTTGCCGGGGGAGGTAACTTCTTATATCTCTTTACTATCTCCTCTTTGCCTTTCACTGCTAAGCCTCCAGTAGAAGCAAAGGGGTCCCCCTCTATCCATCAGGGTTACGTTCGATAACCTTCACTTCTTATAGACTCGAACGGTGCCTATGTGAAGTCTGTGATCCTATCTTCTTCACTTTACTCTTTTTCTATCCTCTTTCTCCGCTTTTAACTCCTTCACTATTTACACTTTCAAGACCCCTCTATTTCTACTGGAAATCTAAGAAAAGCAGTCTTCTTTAAGCTTTATTTCGAATAGAGGTTTTGTGAAGTTGTGAAGTCCAGAATATTTGGAGATAAAGGCTGTTTTCCGGTTTAGGCGCTTATCTAGGCTTTTTCTCTAGATGTTATTTCACTCAAGATTAATCTAGGAGGTCTGTGAAAGGTTGATAGTGATAGGAAGGGGTTGAAGACTTCTAGGTTTAAGATAGAGTTCCTAGATAAGGATGGTAGTCGTTTTACTATATCCATCGAAGGTAATGTTTCTCGTAGTAAGATCACCCGTATACTCGATATGATGGAGTTTATGGGACATCTATCCGGTGAACCTGAAGTCGAGGAAGAAGTAGGTATGACTAAGTTTGAGAGAGTTAAGAAGATTGTAGAGAGTAGATTTCAGGATTCTTGGTTTTCTTCTAGGGATGTTAAGTTTGCGTACGAGGATGAATATGGTGAATCCATTCCGTTGAGCACTATATCCACATACCTGCAGAGGATGCATAGAAATGGTTTCCTACAGCGTAGCGGTTCTCAGAATCAGCATATATACCGTCTATCCGGCGTTATCAAGAAGTTCTAGCATCCCTCCTAATAATATCTCTAACCTCCCCTCTTACCCAATAGACGTATGAATTCCCTCTTCCTTCCCTCTCTACATATCCATCCTCATACATCTTCTTCATCAGTCTGGCTATATGCTCCCTACTCCTACCTGTATGAAGCTGTATCTCTCTAACGCTAACCTTTCTTTCAGCTTCGCTTAAGAATAAAAGTACACTCCTCTCCGTATCGTTAAGCTTCTCCAGATTTACCGGATAAAACTCCTTAAACACAGCACCCCTCTTTTCCATCTTAACGTTACCGCTATCATCTATACTACTCTCCTTCTCTATCCCCCTAAATCTGCCTATATTCGATAGAAGGATGTTTAGAACCTTATTCTGTGTTTCTAAGCTAAACTTCAACCCTCTATTCATCACCATGATTCTTTTATTTTGTTCATCTAACCTATCTCTCAACCTAGCTATCTCGCTATATATCCTATCCTCCATCCCTCTATAATACTCCATAATCCTAGTCATGATCTTTGCTTCAAGATGCTTGTATAGAATGGCTATCAAGGATACGCATATACCTAACGCTACAGTTAAACCAAGTAATACATCAATCACTTCTCCTCACCCATATCCTTCAAGAAGGATGATATCACATCTATCTTAGTGATTATACCAACCATCCTACCATCCTCCTCTACTATCACAGCCGGCTCCCCCCTACTAAGTATAAGCATAACTTCCTCCAATAACGTATCAGGTGATACCGTCGGAAACGGTTTCTCCATAACCTTGAATACCTTCTGTTCGAAGAATTCACGTGGATTCTTCTCGAAGACTAGCATCCTTATCAGAGATGCTTCATGTATACCTCCCACCATCCTCCCCTCCCTCTCTACAGGAAGCTGCGATATATCGTATGTTCTCATGAGATCTACGGCATCCCTCACAGTTTCATCATATCTAACAGAGATCACATTAGGATTCATGATATCACAAGCCCTCTTCTTCACACTGGTGTAACCGCTGAGCACGTTCAATATAGATTGCAGCGTAGAGAGTTTAGGATCTACAGATCCCCTCTCTATCCTAGAGATAAGCGATTGACTCACACCTGCTCTCTCAGCTAAATCCTTCTGGGTTAACCCTGCTCTCTTCCTCAGCCTCCTGATAGATTCACCTGTAGGTATCCATATAGACGCCATAGTTATTACAAGGTAATTATCGTGTTTCTACTCTTAAGTTCTTTTACCATACGATTTCACCGAGATCGCGTATCATATAATGAGCAGTCGAATCATAGATATGCAGCTTTCCACATACATCTTCATCACGATTTTACATATATGTGATATCATAACATTCTCTCATAGATACATCTACCTACAGCTTTCATAGGATTCTACCAGTCTAGCTTATGATAAGTTTAAACCTAACAGGTATACAAAAATGTATACGGGATGGAAGCTCTCAGAGACCGCGTAAAGAATATACTCCTTTCTCTACTGCAAGATCCCATAGTCTCGCTACTCCTTGAGAGGAGTAGTATTACGAAACAGCAGTTTTCAACATTAATCGTAGATATTATAAGTGATAATCTAACCGGTGAAGATCTAACTTACGAAGATAAAGCTAGTTGTATGCTTAAACCTATATCTAGAGGTGCATACAACCGGATTTTAATTCAAGCTCGCCGGAATATTACTAAATCCTTCTTCACAATATTGCTTCTAAGCTATGTAGGTATACTAGAGGATTCACAGATATCCAAGCTTATAGAATTAGGGGAGAAGCTTAGATCGATCATAGAGGCGTATAGGAGGGAAGGTATCGATCAATCTGAAATCGGCAAAGCTATAGCTAGATTAGCAGAGTTGATAGAGAGCTATGTAGATCATCGTTCGTACGCTAGACGTCGAGTTATGTGATATCCAGATAGATGCGATATATCCATCGATGTGATATCACATCTTTCTCTCGATCTTCAAGGTGGAATCCACCATAGCTTTCACGTTTTCGATCGGTGTAGTATACGGTACCTCGCATCCAGAACTCACTATATAGCCTCGCAACCCGGCTTTACGTATACACTCTACTACCTCTCTTTCGATATCGTTTGGTCTACCTAATTTGAGTAGCGTCGTGCTTACGTTCCCCATAACGCATATATCCTTAAGGATACTCCTAGCATAGCTTAAATCTACAGGCGTATCCACTTCGAATATCTCGATCTTAAGCTTACCTATAGATGCGAGTATTTTCGAAGTATTCCCGCATATATGTAGGGAAGGTACAGCATCCCTATTCACAGCCTCTAATATACGGTCTATATAAGGGGATATATACTCCTCGAATATACCTGGTTTAACCATGCTAGACATAGGATCTGCTACGACTATAACGTCACATCCGCTTTCGATCTTAGCTTTAGCGAACGATATAGATGCTCTACATACCGACTCCATAAGCTTCCTAAGCTTATCCGGCTCGAAGTATAGGTACCTAAACGTTCTACTACTACCTAGCAGTAGCGTTGAGAGCGTTAAAGGTCCCGGTACATAGCTTAGTACCGGTACCTCCCCCTTAATAGCTTTGCACACTCTCTCTATAGCTTCTAGATGTATAGGCATACGTCCATCTAGCCATGGATCGGGTAGAGGTAATCCATCCACATCATCTACATCTCTCAGTATAGGTCTAGAGACTCTCGGAAGCCCCCCTTCAGTCTCCTCTAACACAGCTCCCAACGCTTCAGCTAGTATATTGAAGGATGCTTCCCATCCAACGTAAACCCCCTCGTATCCAGCCCTCCTCAATCCTTCGATAAGCGAATCAGCCATAAGCTTCGCATCGTATGCAGGCCTCCTTAGATCTAAGCCTAGCCATCCTGCTACGCAGTAGGTTGCTTGAGGTATCACCGGAGGCCTATCGACGACTACTAGATCTAAGCTCTCATAGAATCTATCTAGAGGCTTCATCCTATCAATACACAGTTATCCCGGCTATGATCTATAAAGTTTATAGAGCTCCATACCATACCGTTAAGTTAGGCTCCTTGAAGATTAAACCACTTGTACCCTATCCAGCTCTCCTATTAGAAGATTCCATCAGAGCGTTAGTTATAGCCGACTTACATATAGGCTGGGATATAGAGCTATCATCTAGAGGCATACATATACCATCCCAAACCTTCAGGCTTAAAGCTAAGCTTAGAGAGATAGCCGGTAAAACCGGTGCAGATACGCTATTCATACTCGGTGATGTTAAGCATACGATAGCTTCAGCGGAGCTATCGGAGTGGAGGGATATACCGGATTTCTTCGATGAAGCTCTCGAGCTTTTCGATAGAGTTATAGTAGTTCCAGGTAACCATGACGGCGGGCTGGAGCTTCTAGCTCCTAGCGGTGTTGAGATAGCGGATACCAAGGGTATACTCTGGAGCGGGGTCGCCTTGATGCATGGACATACATGGCCAAGGCTACATCTTCTAGAAGCTAAAGTTATGCTGATGGGCCACCTTCACCCTACGATCTCCTTTAGAGATCCCTTCGGTTTAAGATTCTCGAAGCCTGTATGGCTACGTATACCTTTCGATAGAGATAAGCTTATCGAGGTATACTCTAGAAGGCTTAGGAGGAGTATGGAAGAACTTACAGATCTCGTCAGAGTGGAGAAGCTTATAGTGTTACCTTCGTTCAATGATCTTTTAGGAGGTCAGTCTGTGAATAGTATAGGAGGATCTGATGAGCTTCTAGGACCTATATTCAGATCTGTATCCGTCGTGCTAGATGAAGCTGAGGTATACATCGTAGATGGGACTTATATAGGCAAGTTAAGCTTTCTAAGAGCTTTCTAAGCTATAACCCTCCCTCCTAAGGATGCTCCTAGCAGCTATTATACCAGATATAGAAGCTTGCATAAGGCTTCTAGTAACCCCAGCCCCATCACCTACAGCGTATAAACCCTTCACCTCTGTTTCAAGCTCCCTAGAGAGTTTAAGTCTAGAGCTGTAGAATTTAACCTCAACACCGTATAGTAGCGTATGATCTGAAGCTATACCTGGTGCAACCTTATCCAGGGCATTCAGCATCTCCACTATATCCGTAAGATACCTGTATGGAAGTACGTAGCTTAGATCACCAGGTGTAGCCGATTTAAGGGTAGGCTCAACTATACTCCTACTTATACGTTCAGGCGTCGATCTACGTCCCCTACGTAGATCCCCAAGCCTCTGAACTATAACGCCTCCGCTTATGATGTTAGCAAGTCTAGCTATATATTTACCATAGGCTATAGGCTCTTTAAACGGCTCTGTGAACATCGTACTCACGAGTATAGCGAAGTTCGTATTCCCAGTCCTATCCTTGAAGTAGCTTTCACCGTTAACAGTGATTATATCTTCGTATCTCTCCGTTATAACCCTACCGTAAGGACATACGCAGAACATCCTAGTCTTATCATCGAACTGCCTAGAATAGTATACGAATTTAGGCTCATATAATACATTCGTAAGCTCCTCCATTATAGCTGCAGGGACCTCTACCCTAACACCTAGATCCACAGGGTTAGAAGTCGTATTCAGCCCGAGCCTCCTAGCCTCGTTTACAAGCCACTCTGAACCGCTCCTACCCGGAGCTAAAACCACGTATCTACCATATATCTTGGAGTCATCGGTAGATACACCTACAACCCTACCATTATCGACGAGTATACTCTTAACCTCTACACCCGTAGCTATATCCACTCCACCCTTAAGGTAGGTATACATATTCCTGAGAACCTCTAGACACTTCTCAGTCCCCATATGCCTAAGCCTAACAGGTATCAACATTAAACCTGCGAAAGCAGCTTTACGGCTTATCTCCTCCATAGCGTCTAGATCTGTTCCATATAGTTTGGTAGGTGCACCAAACTTGAGATATATCCTATCAACCTTCTCGGCGAGTTCAGCTAAAGCAGATTTATCGATATACTCAGATAGCCATCCACCAACCTCGGTAGATATGTGCAGCTTCCCATCGCTGAAAGCACCGGCTCCACCCCACCCATAAAGTATGGAGCATGGATTACACATCCTAGTACACTCCAACCCCCTACTAGCCGGGCAAACTCTCTTATCTATATCCAGCCCCCTATCCAGCATTAGGATATCCAATCCTTTATACTCCATAAGCTCTAGAGCGGTGAATATCCCAGCTGGGCCGCATCCCACTATTATAACATCGTAACGCTCCTTCAAGGAACCAAGGGTAGAATATGCTTCATAGATAAACATATAAATCTTCTGGGGCTCAGCTATGCATGATCCGACTAAACATCTCTAAAACCGAGAGGTAGGCTACCCATAACTTCTCCTTAAGGCTTAGTTCAACTTTCGATATACCCCTATTAATTGTAAGGATGGTAGGGAAGCTAAAGGTATAGAGAAGCTGATTAGAAGCAGGATCTGAAGATATCTATTGTGGAAAGCACCTTGTATAGCATCCTATAAGATTCCCTTCCCATCCATAGAAATCGGAGTATCGATCTTCCAGGTAGATGAAGGCTATGCCTAGCAATCCTTCAGGACCGAGTATCTACAACGACTTAGCCAGATACTTCTTCTCGATCTTCGCAGCTAAAGCCCATAGATTCCCCACCCTGATCTTCCCAGCTAAGGAGCATATCATCAGTCCATCCAACCTATCTATACCATACCTCTCCTCGATCCATGTCGCTAATTCTAGAAACGCTATCCTCACAGCATCCTCAAAGCTCCTCCCGGCACTCGTAGTCGCGACACACATCATCTCCTGCTCACTCTCTATCCTCGGCCATCTCAAGCTTCGTTCGGAGATATCGATCTTAAGGGTTATCTCAGCGGGCATCTCGACCGCTGTACCAGAAATCTCCCCATCACCCTGTACTGCATGCGCATCCCCGACGTAGAGTAGAGCCCCTTCATAGAATACCGGGAGGCTTACCCTACTCCCAGGACAGATATCTGGTAGATCCATGTTCCCACCATGCCTACCTGGGAGGAAGCTTGAAGATGCACCTTCAGCCTCTAGACGAGGTGCCGTTCCTATAGTACCTACCATGGGCTTGTAGGGAAGCTTTATCCCGTCGAAGAGGAACCGTATCACCCTCTATCTTGCATATCTTCGTCCTATACGGGAAGGCTGTCCTCATAAACCTCAGTATGGGAACCTCTGTGAGATACCTCTCAGTAAATTCTGAGAAGTATATCGCACCCTGAGCTATCGTCGACCTGATACTCTCTATAGTCACTATGATGGATCCACCAGGTTTCGCTCCCTCCACGTATATAGGTCCTACCAGGGGGTTTCCGAAGGGTATCTTACTCCTATCCCTTATATCGTCCGGTTTCCTTATCTGCCCAGAAGAAGCATCTTCGACCTCGACTACGATCAGCTCTTCCGGCTCTACGTATGCTACCGGCTTCTCATAAGGGCTTAAAGTATACTTTAAACCTGTATGTTTGAAGCTAATCCTCTTCAAGCAGACCCCCTCGGATCCATCCTCATACTAGGCTAATCCCCTCTTCTAACACGAAGCTTTCCATCTATGTATAGCCTCATATCCCCTAAAACTGCCGACGGAACCTGTAGATCCTTCATAGTCTTTAAACCTGGAGGAGCGTTTAAGACCTTAGGTATAGAATTCACTATTATAGCGGCTGTCCCGATATCGCCATGTATGCATGGAGCTATCCTTTCACGAATCGTAGGAGTACCTTCTATAGTTATCGAATCATATTCCTCGCTAGCCCCGATATACGCTTTGAAATCTAAGATTATAGCATGTTCACCTCTATACATCCCATAGGCTACCTGGTTTAACCCAGCTACCGACCCAGGTTTAACCGTGATGAAACTACCTCTGACCTCCCTATCAGCTACTATAGGCTTCACAGGCTCCTCGACTATCCTATCCAGCTTCCAGCATAGAGCATCGGCTATCAAAGCTATAGATTGCCTAAGCCCTACATGACCCGTTATCTCACCCGAAGAAATCTTCTCCCTAAACTCCTCTAGAGTCAATCCTGCACCTATCTTCCTCTGGAATTGAAGTCTACGCTTCCCAGCATCCATAACCCTCTCAACTCGTATACGTTTAATATCCTGGCATACAGCCGTTAAAACTATCACAAGGGTATCCATTATGAACCCGGGGTTTATACCGGTACCTAAAACCGTGACGTTATGCTTCCTAGCTAGCTCATCTATACTCTTCGCTAGATCTTCATCTACGATATAAGGGTAAGAAAGCTCCTCACACGTAGATATAACGTCTAAACCACGCTCTACCAATCTAACGATCTGAGGATAAGCCTTATCGAGGAAGGATGTAGTAGCATGTACCGCTATATCAGCATCTACATCGAGTTCATCTAAACTTCCGACGATCATCACCCCTAGACTCCTGCCAACTCCTATTACATCGCCTAAATCCCTACCGACCTTACCGGGAGCAGGATCTACAGCTCCCACCATCCTAACACCAGTCTTCCTTAAAAGTAGCCTAGCTATCTCAGATCCTATAGCTCCAACACCCACCAATACAACCCTAACCTCGGAACATCCAACCCTACTCACAGCATCCACCTCGATAGCATCGATAGCATCGATATCAGCCATATAAAGTTCTACCCGGCGTAATCGATTACCACCGATCCAAAGGCTCGGATGAAAACTCTTATATGAAGACCTAATAATCTCGATAGATAACGAGGGGCCGTAGTCCAGCTAGGTTAGGATACGCGGCTCGGGCCCGCGTGGTCCGGGGTTCGAATCCCCGCGGCCCCACTCCCCATAGCTATGGCTACCTACGCTTTCCTAATAGTCTGACTCTTTCGATCATGCATACATAATCTAACACTGCTCCTACAAGCTCTTCAGCCTCCTCGGGGAATGCTACCTTCGCTGGCTACGTAGGGAAGCTAAGAACGAGGGCGAAGCTATACCGGAGATCTATACCTAATCGACAGCAAGGAACCGGTTTGTTCACGATAGTAATTATCGTAGAGTTCGAGATAAGTCTCATAGCTGATAGGTATAGGTTCAACCTTAGGATTCCACTTAGGCATGACGTAATCTACCTTAGATAGATATCGTTAGATCTCCTAAAGCTAGGATGACGATCATCCTCTCTTCAGAGATGAAATCCTAGATGATCTCTATAGACTCTTCTAGGGGTTTAACCATGAATATATCCATAATCCAGCTAATTAATAACCACCTAAAAATCTTCTATAGGAGAGGTTTAGAATAGGATACTACTACGATCTCCTCTGGTAGCTCTAGAGGAAATTACCTAGAAAAACTGTATAGAACCCTTTATACATATTTCATCTCGTTCATCGGAAGATGGTTAATTTATGCGTAGACTAGGCTCTTAGAATGGAGTACACCATTCATCGTAAAGTCTACGTGTAAGTTTGAATACCCTTCTAGCCGTATCTAATGCTTTCTCAGCATCCTCCCTCTTGAACAGTTTTCTAGCAGGCGCTCTTCTATATTCATCCCCGTAGAATGATGGTGCTCTCTGTAAGGCGAGGCTTACGCTCGCTTCTACTACGAAATCCAACTCTTCTACGAGCCATCCTGGAAGCTTATCTTTTATCGTTATTAGGGAGCCGCTAACCTCATGTGTCTTCGGGTATTCTATACCGTATAGGCGTAGGATAGCTTTCAAGCATAGCTCGATACATTCTTGGGCCCTCCTAACAGCTCTATGGTAGTAGCCGTTCTTCAAAGCTTGCTCACACTCTAATAGAGAATATTCTGCATCCTCTAGATATGCCTCCCCTAACTCTCTATTCGAACTCATAGCGTATCTCCTCGCCGAAGTTTATATCTGGTTTAAGAATCCATACCCACCTATCCCTATCGATCCATACCCTCCTAGAGCCTAGCTTCGATAGTAAACTACGAGTTTTAGCGAGTATACTCTTGAAGAATCCATCCTTATCGTACAGTATTACCGCATCTTCAACCATATCCAGGTATATAGGTCTGAACACTAGAGCCTCTTCTACGCTTAAAGGATAGAACTCTATGAAGATATTGTAGCCTAGCCTAGCCATTGTATAAGCTAAATCCGTAGTATACAGTTTAGCTAGCATCTTCCCCAACATATCGCATCGTTCACTATAACTCATACAGGTATCTAGTACTAATAGTAGATCAGTATCGCTCGGCTTATCATCACCCCCCCTACCTAAACTACCATACAGAACGCAGCTTATCAGCGAATCCCCGAATATCTCCTTAACGCTATCTAGAGCTAGAGCGATATACCTACGTCTATACGGATCTATTACATACTCGACGCCCTCCCTCATAGCCTAGCCCTCTAAATTATATAGATCCAAATAGGTATATTTATGCATGATATTATATATAGCCGACGCATATCCCCGCATCTGACGGATTAGCTAAGAGTTATATCTGGATGGAACGTCTAAGATAGTTATCCTCGATGTTAAGATTTTAAAACCTCCTTTACCAGGTATATCTGAGGTCGACTTATTATGGTTGGTATCGATAGATGGATAGCTAAGCTTAGAGGGTTATTCGATCCGGATAGGCTTGAAGAAGCTAGGGATAGGATGGCTTCTGCATGGAGTTTTAAGCCTGTAGATCGTCCACCGATATCTATAACTGTACCTCCACCAGAGCCCTGGCCATCCTTCGAGTATTCTGAGAGATTCTACGATCTAGATAAAATGCTCCTCCACCAGCTTGCCTATGCATATTCGCATTACCTCTTACGCGACGGTGGGGTGCCATGCGTCAGAGCCGATTACGGTACGGGTATATTAGCGAACGGTTTTGGAAGCGAGATAATCGTACGTAGAGGTTTAGATCAGATGCCTTGGGTCAAGGAGCCTATACTGAAATCAGATCCACCTAATATCTCCGAACTTAAAGATCCAGATCCATACCATGAGGGTTTGATGGCTAAAACTCTGGAAGCTGAAGAGTA
>JANXEK010000033.1 GCA_025058595.1 Candidatus Bathyarchaeota archaeon | reverse complement strand
AGCAGGCATGCCTGTATAGGTGTAGATATCTCGACGTTATCCTCAACCTCTACATAGTATCCATCCCTCTCGTGTAGGAAAGCTGTAGCCGTATACTTATCTAGATCAACCGGTACAGCCCTCCAGTAATAGTCTAAGACCCCCTCATCCTCTAACGCTTCGCTTATAGGCTTCACCACCAAGCCCTTATACCTGGATGAGAAGTATACGGCGGTATTATCCACCTGATAGTAGCTTCCGCTCCTCTCCCTCTCCCTAGGATCCACGCCTACAGACTCCATAACATCCGTATACTCTTCTATATCCGCTACACCGGAACCTAGACCGGCTGTAAACCTGGAGAGATCGATATCTAAGCCGTAAGCTGAAGGTTTAGATAAAGCTTGTAAAGCTCTCCGTCTAAGACTCTCCCTAACCTCCTCTAAACCCACCTAACCCATCCCCTCACATTCGAAGCATCTCTCAAACCCATGCTCTACTATATTGGATACCAGTGTATCGGGATCCCCCCTACATACTATCCTACCGTTCACCATAACGTAGGCTTTCACAGCTTTAACATACCTAGCTATATAGCCTGTATGCGTTATTATTATCGCAGATCTACCGCTATCCTCCGATAGATAGCCGGATATAGCTGCACCTACTAGAGCTAGATTCTCTACGTCTACACCTGAATCCGGCTCATCTAGCATGAGAAGTTTAGGAGCTTGAAGTAGCGTGATCATAAGCTCAGACCTCTTAATCTCACCTCCGCTGTAACCTACATACAGATCCTTATCGAGAAGGTAGTCTAGCTTCAGTATACGCGAATACTTCTCTACGAGCCTAGCAGCTTCACCCCTAGTTAACCCCTTCTTCTCGAGTATCTTCTCGGCGAGGAACCTTAAAGTTACCCCTCTAATCTTAGGTGGGAATTGGAAGCTTAAGCTTAACCCGAGCTTAACCCTATCCACCATAGGTAGAGATGATATATCCACCCCATCGAATAATATCCTGCCAGATGATACCCTATACCTTGGATCACCTATCAACGTATGTAGGAAGGTCGATTTACCAGATCCGTTTGGTCCTAGCAGCAGTATAGTCTCACCTCTATCCATCGATAGGTTTAGACCCCTGATTATACGGGTATCCCCTACATCTACAGATAGATCCTCGACTTGAAGTAGGCTTTTCATAACCTTAAACATCCATATAGAAGAGGTCTCTTATATACCTAACATCTAGGTTGAAGCCCTCCTCCTAGCTCTAACATACTCTGTATAGTGGCATTTCCCACAATACCATCTAGCTACAGGCTCCCTATGGAGTGCCATGATAGATCTACAACGCGGACAATACTCTGCTTTAAGCCTTATAGTTCCAGCTTTATAATCGTATTCGAATAGGGACCATAACCCCCTCCTCCTACTAGAACCAGCCACCTCTACCCACCTCCAGCTTGTTTAGGCTCATTCTTCCTACGTATAAAACCTGGTACCAGGCGTTCTACGTAATCCTTACTATCGTATACATGGCATAAACCCTCAGATAGGTTAGTCGAAGTCTTGGTTGCAAACCGTATGATGTATACTAGGTTTAAATCCGTGTTTAGCATAGCTGCCAGATACTTCCTAACCTCGAACTTTACAGGTGTAGATCTACCTCTATGCTCGACTAGAAACCTTATCTCCCTTCTACACAGCAGCGGGTTGTATCTATCCTCTAATATCTTTACCTCCATACCCTAGCTATGCAGGATCTCATAGATCCCGCTATTTTAACTTTACCTCTAGTCTAGAAGGGGAAAGTTTATCAGTAGATATATCGGTCATCCGGTTAGGATTCGCCGCGACTACATGATCGAGGGGGTATGTATGGCTAAAGTAGCGGTAGTAGGCGCTTCAGGCTTTACAGGTGGAGAACTACTGAGGATACTCTTAGCGCATAGATATGTCGAGGTGGAGATCGCCACCTCTAGGACTAACGCCGGTGAATACCTCCACACCGTACATCCGAATCTTAGAGGTTTAACTATGCTTAGATTCGAAGCTCCCAACGTAGATAGGCTTACGAGATGCGATATAGCTTTCCTCTCCACACCCGCTAAGGTATCATCAGAGCTTACACCTAAACTCCTAGAAACAGGTGTTAAAGTTATAGATCTAAGCCCAGATTTCAGACTCAAAAACCCCGACGAATATAGGAGATGGTATGGGTGGAGCCACCCCCATCCAGAGCTACTAGAGGAAGCTGTATACGGGCTACCAGAGCTCCATAGGGATAGGATACGTTCGGCTAGGCTAATAGCATGTCCAGGATGCACGGCTACAGCCGCCATACTAGGCCTCGCACCTCTAGCTAGAGAGAAGATCATACTAGGCGATTATCTAGTCGTAGATGTTAAGATAGGTTCATCTGGAGCTGGGCTCTCTAGAAGCCTATCATCTCACCACTCTGAGAGGGCTAACGTAGTTCGACCCTACGCTCCGGCTGGACATAGGCATGTAGCCGAGATAGAGCAGGAGTTGGAGAGGCTTGGAAACCCTGTTAGAGTCGGCTTCTCAGCTCATGCAGTCGATATGGTTAGAGGCATCCTAGCTACATGCCACGTATACCCTACTAGAAGCTTAGATATCAAGGATCTATGGAGGATATACAGGGGGTTCTACAAAGGCGAGCCGTTCGTAAGGTTCGTAAGGGATAAGAAAGGTTTATTCAGGTATCCGGATCCTAAAGCAGTCGTAGGATCGAACTTCTGCGATATAGGCTTCGAAGTCGATGAGCATACAGGTAGGATCGTAGTGCTATCAGCTATAGATAACCTCGTTAAAGGCGCTGCAGGATCGGCTGTTCAATGCATGAATATAATGCTCGGTCTCGACGAAACCGAAAGCCTCAGGATACCTAGCCTACATCCGGTATAAGAGGATGAGCGTAAGGTATGGATGGCCACGCTCTACATCCAAGTAGGGTGATAGAGGTAGAGGACAGTATACTGGCGTCCACCTATAGTAAGATCCCTATAGTCGCCGTTAAGGGTAGAGGCGCGAGGATATGGGATATCGATGGTAGAGAGTATGTGGATTGTATGGGTGGATACGGGGTTGCCCTCGTAGGGCACTGCCACCCTAAAGTGGTGGAAGCTATAAGGATGCAGGCTGAGAAGCTTATCGTATGCCACGGATCCATATACAACGATGCTAGGGCTGAGTTTATAGAGAAGCTTATATCGATAGCCCCGAAGGGGCTGGATAAAGTATTCCTATCTAACAGCGGAGCTGAAGCTGTCGAAGCAGCTTTGAAGATAGCTAGAAAGTATACGGGTAGGAAAGCTTTCATATCGATGATGGGCGGCTACCACGGTAAGACTATGGGCGCTCTATCGGTTACATGGCGTGAAGACTATAGGCATCCGTTTGAACCGCTTATAGGGGAGGTTAGGTTTACACCATACGGCGATATAGATAGACTGAGAAGCCTAGCTACCGGCGATGTAGCGGCCGTGATAGTCGAACCTGTACAGGGTGAATCTGGTGTAAAGATACCTCCAGACGATTACCTCAAGGAGGTTAGAGAGCTATGCGATGAGAAGGGTATACTCCTCATACTCGATGAGATCCAATGCGGTCTCTGTAGGACTGGGAAGATGTGGGCGTCGCAGCACTGGGGTGTAACACCGGATATACTATGCGTAGCTAAAGGTTTAGCATCAGGTATACCGATAGGTGCTACGATAGCTCCCAGAGATATCATGGATAAGCTATCCGTAGGCGAGCATACATCAACTTTCGGAGGGAACCCTATAGCTTGCGCAGCCGGCTCAGCCACTATAGATATACTGATCTCCGAGAAGCTTGCGGAGAGAGCCTGGGAGGTTGGATCCCTATTCAAACGTATGCTAGAAGATAGGTTATCCAAGTATAGGGTTGTTAGAGAGGTTAGAGGTCTAGGTTTGATGATAGCCTTCGATCTAAGACTACCCGTGAAGGATGTAGTTCTAGGTGCAGCGGCTAACGGTCTCCTCATACTATACTCTGGTAGAACCACCGTGAGGCTACTACCACCTCTAGTTATAGGTAGAGAGGAGGTTGAGCGTGCGGTATCCATACTGGAGAAGCTCATAGCTATAGAGGATGAGAAGCTTAAATCTAGGATACACCCCTCCTAGGAGGAGCCTATAAGCGAAACGGTTAAGATACGTAGAAGCATACTGGTAATACCAGGATCTTCATCACCTCGAAGATATTCGCAGAGATAGAATAGCGAAGGCTATACTAGAAACCCCCTATAACACCCTCCATCTAGAGGTAGCATCCCCTTCGAGAAGTCGATAGGAAGCTGATTACCCCATCTAACCTACCTCCATCGAAGAATAAGGTATTCGGTATAGGATAAAGTTCTATCCCTAAATAATGCCATAGTAGAAAGTATAGGTCTCCCCCCACCCCCCAGGGGTATTCGGGGTTTCCATGAATATTTCCATAGATTCTCCATTAATATTCTTTATTTCTCCATATTCCTTCCATCATTTCCCCTCGAAAGTTATCGCTAGGGGTACTAGATGATAACCTAGATCTAGATATCCTCTCTAAATCTGATGAGATCATATAGATGTGCTACGATGGTTATCGGTTATCCTGTTGGAGGAGAACCCGGGGGTGTGTTAGAAAGCTTCCTCTCCAACCCTTTAGTCGCTACTCGATGATTAGATGTTTATGGAATAGCTCTATCGATACTCCACCTCTACATGCCGCTATCAAGGCTACGCTCACACCCATCATAAACGTTATCATCGAGATGGGTATCCTCAACCTTCCATCGAGGAAATGGAGGGGGCCACTCCCATATCTAGGTTTAAGCGAAAGGTTTTTCTAGTCCACCATCCGATGAAGGGTTAACCTGGTGTATAGCTTTGACTAAACGTGTAGCTCTGATTAGAGGGGATGGTATAGGGCCTGAGGTTACCGAAGCAGCTCTACTAGTCTTGGATGCCGTAAACCCAGATATAGAGATAGTACCATGCGAGGCGGGCTACGAGTGGTGGCTTAAGCATGGTGGAGACACTATGATACCACCAGAATCGTGGAAGATCCTAGAGGAGAGCGATGCATGTCTTAAAGCTCCGACTACCACCATACCTGAGAGATGGGCTCCTAAGAGTATACCCGTCAGTATAAGGCAGAGGTTCGATCTATACGCTAACGTAAGACCTATAAAGACGTTTAAGGGTACCGTCGGTAGGCTCGGCGAAGTGGATTTCGTATGCGTTAGAGAAGCTACCGAGGGGTTATACTCTGGTATAGAGTATAGACTCTCGGATGATGTAGCTATCGCTCTAAGGAAGATTACGGCTAGACAATCCGAAAGGGTTGCACGTGTAGCTTTCGAGATAGCTAGAAGGAGGGGTTGGAGTAAGGTTATAGTCGTTACTAAACGTAACATTATGAGGGAGTGCGACGGCATATTCATAGAATCAGTCGATAGAGTATCGAAATCGTATCCGGGTATATCGTACGAAGAGTACTTCATAGATAATATGGCTCAACAGCTCGTTAAGAACCCTCAAAGGTTCAACCAGAACGTTATACTAGGTACAAACCTATTCATGGATATAATCTCAGAGGAAGCTGCAGCTCTAGTCGCTAGTATAGGATGCATATACTCGGGTAACTTCGGAGATAGCTACGCTATGTTTGAGCCAGCTCACGGAAGCGCTCCTAGGTATAAAGGCTTATATAAGGTTAACCCTACAGCTATGATACTATCCGCCGCATGGATGCTAGAATATCTAGGCGAGGAGGATCTAGGTAAAGCGATATTCCAAGCGACAGAGGATGTTATAGCTGAAGGTAGATACGTCACATACGATCTTGGAGGAAACGCTTCTACGCTAGATATGGCTAGACGTATAGCTGAGAGAGCTAGAGAACTTACACGTAGATAGTCTAAGCTACTTCATACCCGGTTCTCTCATGCGATCTCCTAACCATATCCTTAACGTTTTCAGGTATAGCTATATCTTCAACCCTAGCTGCGGTAGGTCTAAGCAGCGTTAAACCCTTCCCATCCACGATGGTCACCTCATACATGTATAGGCTGTGAGGAGTTTGCCTCATCTTCTCTACTATTATATATCTACGAAGTATCCCTCCCCTCACAACCCTCCTAAACCTTATTATACCATCCGCTATATGCTCCACGCCGAATCCGAATGCATCCGCGGTGGTTATCGCGTACTGGGACGTAGCTAGTATGGTTAGATTCCATTTAGATAGTATACGTTTAATGCTATACGAGTATCTCCTAGCCATAGAAGGTTTATCGAGCCAGAATGCTGAGAGGCTATCTATAACGAGCCTAGCATGACCATAGCCTAAGGCTTTCTTAGCCTCTATAATCTTCGATACCAGCTTCTCTATATCTAGCGTATCTATACTCCAATCACCTGAACCTGTTAGCGCATCGATTATTATAAGCCTACCCTTCTTCAATCCATCACCGAATCCTAGGTTGAACTGTTCAGCTTGATTGATTATAGAGCTCCTATCCTCCTCGGTCGTAACGTATATACATCCCTCCTCCCCCCTGAGACCTTGGGATACGAAATGCATGCACAGTATAGTCTTACCCGTACCAGGCTCCCCCGTTAGAGCTACGAAGAAACCTTCAGGTATACCTCCAGCTATCAGTTTATCCAGCTCAGGTACACCGGTCGATAGCCTTCTCAAAGATTCCTAGACGAACTAGTGTATACCCGATCGATAAAAAGCTAACGTCCAACCCTTATAGCGTATCTACCAGGCTTAGTAGCTCCAAGCTCCCTAGCTATTATGCTATCCTCAGGATCCAGTATAACGATTAAGCCAGCCCATTCCGTCGTAAGCGTAGGAGTCTTACAGTTGGGGCATATAGGCGGTACACCTCTAGGTATATCGAATATCTGTCTACAACTACGGCAAGCCATCTCCACCATAATCTATGCACCTTAACCGCTAGCTTTAGCCTCCTCCAGCTTCTTCAAATCTTCTAACACCCATTCGAGTTTACCTAGGAAAGGCTGCCTCATAGTTAGGCCAACCCTACTCTTAGCCGCGCTCGATAGACTGATAGCTATAACCCTAGCTCTAACTACGTCCCCTCTACGTAGAACTCTACGAGTCTTCTTACATATAAACGCAGGTTGAGTTTCATCGTAGACGATATAGTCGTCCGCCACCTGGGATACATGGATGAAGGCATCTATAGGTCCAAGCCTCACGAAAGCTCCGAACTCCTGTATATCGACTACATCACCTTCTACGACCTCTTGAAGCGATGGGTAGAAGGATACAGCTTTAAACCTAACCTTATGGTACGTAGCGCCATCTCCAAGTATAAGCTTCCCCTTCGTATCAACCTCCACATCGAATATAGCTATGATATACCCGAACTCCTCGTTAACTAGGTGTAGGTACTTCTCCTCCAAGATCTCTTTAGCCGCCTTTCTAAGATCTATACCGAAGAGTGATGGCGGTATCCTAGCTACATCCTCTACCTCGTAGATCTTGAACATATCCAGTCCTACTCCATCTCAGAGAAGGGTGAACGGGTAAAAGGAGTCTTACAACTACGATTTCAATCTTTCGGTCGGATATATTGGTTTATAAGGAGCCTCCGATACTATATCCAGCTGGGGGTTTAGGGGTGGGGAAGAAGAAGGTTATAAGCGAGGAGGAGCTTAAAGATCTAGTGATCCCAAGCTCGGACCAGATGGTAGGTGTAGTAGAGAAGTTCCTAGGAGATGATAAGCTATACGTTAGATGCGACGACGGCTACCTCAGGCTATGCCGTATAAGAGGTAAGATAAAGCGTAGGATATGGATTAAAGAGGGGGATGTAGTCCTAGTGGAGCCCTGGGAGTTTCAGAAGGAGACCCGTGGAACCATACTCTGGAGGTATCCGGATAACCATATAGAATGGCTTAAGAGGAACGGCTATATAAAGAATCTAGAGGTTTAGAAGCTCCCCCGCATATTCTCCTAGATGCCGGTCTAACCCGAATGCTACGTTAAGCTTCAGTAACCCCATCGGCTACGGTCGAGGTTTAGAAACCGTTATGAGCTACACTATCCTATAATCGTCTGGGAGGTTATGCCTGGAGAGGAGCCTGAGGAACTGGAGCGTAGGCAGCGTAGGTTAGAGGAGAGGGATCGATACCTAGTGAGGGATAGAGATGAGGAGGAGGCGGTGCTAGAAGAGGTCTTCGATAGAGCTACGCTCATGAACCTGTATAAGCTTATCAGGCAAGGATATATATACAAAGTGTATGGCGCGGTTAGTTCAGGTAAAGAATCTAGGATATACTGGGCTAAGAGTAGGAGAGGGGAGGATCTAGCTGTTAAGATCTATCTTACCGTGACGTCGGCTTTCGGACGTAAATCCATGCTTAGATACATAGAGGGAGATCCGAGATTCCAGAAGGTGAAGCGTGACGTTAGATCTCTAGTTAAGCTTTGGGCTTCCAAAGAGTTTAAGAATCTAGAGCAAGCTTACGATGCAGGTGTACGTGTACCTAAACCTATAGTCGTAAGGGAGAATGTATTGGTTATGGAGTTTATAGGTGAGGACGGCGTACCTGCACCGTTATTGAAAGATTCTATACTGGATAACCCTGAAGCTATCTATAGAAGGATTCTATCAAATATAGGTCTTCTATGGGTTAAAGCTGGGATCGTCCATGGGGATCTTAGCGAGTATAACATCATGGTATGGAGAGGTGAGCCCGTCATATTCGATCTATCCCAAGCTCTATCTACAGAGCATCCGAGCGCATCTACGCTCCTCCTAAGAGATCTAAAGAATATAAACATCTTCTTCTCCAGATTCGATTTAGATCTTGAGGATGAAGAGACGCTAGCCAGCCGTATACTGGGCGGTGAGATACCGTGATCCATAGAACATTTATCAGGATCCCCCCTAGCAGGGTGGGCGTTCTGATCGGTAAAGCTGGATCGGTTAAACAGAGGATAGAATCTGAGTTTGGTGTGAAGCTGCATATAGACGGAGATTCCGGCGGTGTAGAGATAGTGCTAGATGAAGGCTCTAAGCCTGTATCCGATATGATCACCGCTAAGAATATAGTCTACGCCATAGGTTTAGGCTTCTCACCTGAGAAAGCTTTCTCCCTAGCTAAAGAGGATGCGTTATTCGAAGTTATCGATCTAGAGAAGGATCTAGGTGTCGAGGGTGCACATGTAGAGAGGCTTCTAGGACGCGTGATAGGTAGGGATGGTAAGATACGTTCGCTTATAGAGGAGCTTACCGGATGCTATGTATCCGTATCCGATGAGCTTAGAACTATAGCGGTAATAGGCTTCGGAGAAGGGTTCGATGTCGCTAGACAGGCTATAAGGATGCTACTGGAGGGGAAGCAGCATAGCACCGTATTCAAGTATCTATTCAGAGAGAGGCGTAGGATAAAGAGGATGGAGTTCGAGTTTTGGCGTACACCAGAATTAGGCTAGTATATATGTAAACTTCTTATATCTCCCTCTATCATCGATTAGAGCTACGTTAAAGCCCGATATGAGTGGACAGGAATTCAGGGAGATATCTCCATCGGAGTTCTTCTATAGGCATAGGGAGATAGTAGGCTTCACGAATCCAGCTAGAGCTACCTATACCTCGATAAGGGAGTTCGTAGAGAACTCTCTAGATGCAGCCGAAGCTATAGGCGTACCACCAGATATACATGTAACCCTTATGAGAGATGAAGGGTTCGAGTTCGAGGTATACCGTTTAAGGGTTGAAGATAACGGTTCAGGTATACCTGGGGAGTATATACCGTATGCCTTCGGTAGGATCCTCTACGGATCTAAGCATACCTTGAAGCAGATGAGAGGTATATTCGGGCTTGGAGGGAAGATGGCTATCCTATACGGTCAGATAACTACGAATAGACCCGTACATATAGTATCGAGTACAGGCGGTAGAGATGTCTACGAGTATCGGTTGCTGATCGATGTAGAGAAGAATAGCCCTATAATCGTCGAGGAGAGGATCCACCGGAACGGGAACCCTAAGTGGAGGGGGACCGTAGTCGAGGTATTCCTAGAAGGGGATTATCAACGTTCATCGAGTAAGATAATAGAGTATTTCAAAGAGACCGCTATGGCTAACCCTTACGCCGAGCTAAGCTTCATAGATCCATACGGCGTGCTACACCTATTCAGACGTAGCACCACGAAGCTTCCACCAGCATCTAGAGAGGTTAAACCCCACCCTCACGGTGTAGACGTAGAAACCCTACGTAGGATCATAAACTCGACCGACTGTAAAACTCTTAAAGAACTCCTGGTTAAGAGCTTCCATAGAGTCGGTGAAACCATCGCAGATAGATTCCTGAAAACCTATAGCCTTGATCCCTATAGGGATCCGGCGAGTTTAACCCCAGGCGAGATAGTGGATCTCGCCTATGCTTTGAAGAACTTCGAGGAATTCCTCCCACCCGACCCTTCATGTCTATCCCCCCTCGGAGAAGAGCTACTACTCGAAGGCGTTAGGAAGGAGTTAAACCCCGAGTTCGCAGTAGCGATTCAGAGGAAGCCCTCAGCCTACTCAGGCTATCCGTTCATAGTCGAGGTAGCTCTAGCCTACGGGGGAGGTACACCTCAAACCGGTAGGATAACGCTTTATAGGTTCGCTAATAAGATACCGCTACTCTACGATGAATCTAGCGATGTATCCTGGAAGGTTGTGAACCAGGTCATAGATTGGAGGCATTATAAGATCGACCCAACCCGGGATCCTGTAGCAGTTATAGTCCATATATGCTCGACCCGTATCCCTTATAGGACCCTAGGTAAAGAGTTTATAGCCGATAGACCTGAGATAGAAGCTGAGATAACCCGTGCGGTAAGGATTGTAGCTCGTAGGCTTGCAGATTACCTCTCGCATAAAAGGAGGGTTGAGAAGGCGAGGGAATACTTCTCCGTATATGAAAGGTACCTACGTAAGATCGCCTGCTTCTCATCTATGCTTACAGGTATGGATGAACCTGATATCGATAAGCTTCTCAGGAGGGTTAAGAGATGGAAGGGTATGGAAGAAGCTCTATGAAGGAGAGGAGGAGGGAGGTTCTAGCCTCCCTCGAGAAGCTAGGCTACGACGTGTATCGTACCATAGAGAGCGGGGAGTTCCCGTATGTATCCATGCCTAGTAGATCTACTAGGAATATCCTGTATGATCCTAAGCTTAGGCAGTACGTTCTAGGTGGGCAGACCGTTAAAAGGACTGCACGTAATATAAGGCATCTGAGACCTTTAACCCAGCTTATATGGGTTGCTACTATAGCTCATCAGCTATGTAGCCAGGGTAAGACTAGCACCCTTAGGGATGTATTCTACATGGCTCAAGCCTTCGAAGTAGATTTCGTAGATCAGTACGAGAGCGATGATATAATCACAGATCTGGAGACCGTCGTAGGGTTGCCGAGGGAGGATTTCAATATATACCCTGAGGAAAGGTCTAGTATATTCGGGGATCTAACCATAGAGTATACCGTACCGGGGTATGAAGGTAGGAGGATAAACCTATTAAGCCATCCAGATGGCTTCGTTATAGGTCCGACGTTATCTACGGCTGAATTCGTAGAATGCGGAGCTGAAAGAGTCATAGTCATAGAGAAGGGTGCTATGTTCACCAGGCTCGTAGAGGAGAAAGCATACGAGAAGTTTAAAGCTATACTCATACATACGGCAGGTCAACCTCCTAGGGCTTCTCGCAAGCTTATAAGGAGACTCAACAGGGAGTTAGATCTACCGGTCTATATATTCGTAGATGGGGATCCATGGGGTATGCATATAGCTATGGTCATAATATCGGGCTCAGCTAACGCAGCCCATATAACAGATCTCACGACACCAGATGCCAGGTGGGCTGGAGTATACGCATCGGATATAACTAGGTATAAGCTCCCTAGCGATCCGCTGACGGAGATAGACGTTAAAAGGCTATACGAGTTGAAGAACGATCCTAGGTATAGATCAGGTATATGGTCTAAGGAGATAGACGTATTCCTACAGCATAGACGTAAAGCTGAACAGGAAGCCTTCAGCAGGTACGGGTTAAGCTATATAGTCGATGTATACCTTAAGGAGAGGATGGAGGAGCTCGGATAACGTTTAAACCTACATCCTTCTAGGATAGATGAGTGGGGGGTACGCGTTGAGCTTCGAGTATAGAGGTATCAGGATATCTTTAAGGATGGGTAACATAGTGGATGAAGATGTAGATGCTATAGTTAACCCTGCTAACAGCTTGATGATTATGGGTGGAGGTGTAGCCGGAGCTATAAAGAGGTTTGGGGGTAAAGAGATAGAGAGGGAGGCTCTAAAGTATGCACCCGTACCCGTAGGTGGAGCTGTAGCTACATCCGCCGGTAGGCTTAGAGCACGCTACGTTATACACGCCCCGACTATGGAGAAGCCTGCAGAGAAGACTACCCTCGAAGCTGTACGTAAAGCCGTAGCCGCCGCTCTAAGGATTGTAGCTGAGCTCAACCTAGGTAGGATAGCGTTCCCAGGTATGGGTACAGGTGTCGGCGGGTTAGCTGTCTACGAAGCTGTGAAAGCTATGGCTGAAACCGTGAAGGAAGCATTGGATTCAGGTTATAAGCTTAAGGAGGTAGTATTCGTAGCTTATACTCCATCGGATATAGAGGAGTTTAGGAGAGCTTTAACGGATGTATTCTGTAGAGAGGTTTAACTTGCTGTGTCGATGGTTAGGACTCTTAGATCTGTAGATGAGATAGGGAAGCTCGTAGATCTTTGGGTTAAGCTTATGGATGATCGTGAAGCTAGTGATCTAAGATTCGTACTGGATGAAGATGCTAGAAGGCGTTGGGCTGAGTATATGGTTGGAGCGTATCTAGAGGATCCTGAAAGTATACTCGTAGCAGAGGATAACGGTATACCTGTAGGCTTCATAGCCTCTAGGAGTTATAGCTTCCCGTTTAAGCTTAGAGGATCGGATAGATACGCCGTTATAACGGATCTATACGTTCTACCGGAGTGTAGGGGTAGGGGTATAGGTAGAAAGCTTCTAGAGGAGTGTATATCTAGGCTTAAAGCTAGAGGTTACACTAGGGTTAGGCTATCGGTATGGGTTGGAAATAGAAGGGCTATCAAGCTTTACGGTAGCGTAGGGTTTAAACCTAAGATGATCGTTATGGAGAAGGATCTAGT
>JANXEK010000032.1 GCA_025058595.1 Candidatus Bathyarchaeota archaeon | reverse complement strand
ACCGCCGGTGCAACTCTCTGCAGTGGCAACCTTTAAACCCCTCTTTTTAAGAAGTCTCCCTACTACCTCTTCCATTTCCTCCTCCCCAACCGTATAGACATAACTACCGTACTTTGATAGGAATTCCTCCAGCTCCTCACGTCTAGGTAAGCCTTCCTGAGCACCCATCTTCGTTATCTTCAACGCCGCGGCGGCGTTCGCTATGAAGACTGCTTCTCTTAGCGATTTCCCTTCGACTAACGCTACAGCTAAAGCAGCGTTAAATGCATCCCCAGCGCCGGTAGTGTCGACAACTTCGACTCTTACAGCTTTCACACGAATGGATGAGGAGGAATCTACGATCAAAGCCCCTTTCTCACCTAAAGTTACCACGACGACCTCTACACCTAGATCCAATATACTCCTAGCCGCCTCCTCTACCTCCTTTAAACTTCTTGTAGGCATATCCGCGAGCATAGATAATTCAACCCTATTAGGTGTTATCACAGTTATTTTGCGGTATAGATCTCTAGGGAGAAGCCTGCATGGAGCTGGATTCAGTATAGTTCTCACTCCCGCTTCATACGCTTTCTCTAACGCGTACACGGTAGTTTCGATCGGGATTTCAAGCTGAGCTAGGACCATATCCGATTTACATATACAATCCATAGCTGAATCAACATCCTCCTTTGAAACTCTGGCATCGGTACCTGAAGCTACGGCTATCATATTCCTACCCTGAGCATCAACCATTATAAGGGCGATGCCAGTGTAGCTTGCAGGATCTATCTTCACGTATTCGGTGTATACACCGTTTCTACGTAGATTATCGAGGAGCATCCTTCCATCCTCATCTGCTCCAACCCTACTCACCATATAAGTCTCAGCGCCTAATCTAGCTGCTGCTACAGCTTGATTCGCACCCTTCCCGCCTGGAGATTTCTTAAAATCTAAGCCTATCACTGTTTCACCTATGGATGGTAGCCTAGGGAGCTTGACGGTATAATCGACATGCATACTCCCGATTACGGTTATAACGGGTCTTCTCATCTAGAGATATATGCTTCAACTATTAAGGCTTATAACAGTTTTAGCGTCTGACATATCTAGATCTATACGTTCTTCCTCGATACGATCAGCTTAGCTTCTTCAACCCATGCAGATGTAAGCTTCAGAGATATGCCGAGCTTAACAGCTAAATCTTTAGGATCGGCTTTGGCTAAATCCTCGATTGTACGTATCCCTACACTCATAAGCTTCTCCTCTCTCTTCTCACCTATCCCACGTATCATCCTTAACCCCTTCCTCTTACTAGCTTTAGCTCTATCAGCTTCGGCTACGATATATGTTTCCCTCTCTTCTGAACCATTTATAGACGGAACGACAGATACTTGGCTGCTTCTAGCTTCTGCTACGTTTACACTATTAGTCTCTATCGAAACCTGTTGACTAACAGCTTCAGATACAGGCATAGATACGCCGGTATCCTTATCCCCTCCGCCGGTAATATCTTCCGGATTATACCCTGGGTTACTCATAGCGGTTCGCCTGCTATTCTTTCTAAGACGCTGTAACCCTAAGACGAGGATCGAAATAGCTACCACTGACACTAATATGCCTGCCACTACGACGGAAGCCATCATATCTTTCTATCCATCTTATTCAGGAGTGAAGGATATTCTTCTATAGGTTTTCTACAGAGGCGTTTAAAGTTAAGTTATCATAAGTAAATGTTTAATCTATCGGCTTAACCTATAGCCATATACACGTGGATATATTGCTGGAAAGGTTCAGACGGAAGATCGAGGTTCAAAGATATTTAAAAGATACCCTAGAAGGGGATTACCAAGATGCTTTAGACGATTACCATGCTAAAAGGAGACCTAGACCTTGCGGTATAACGATCCACCCAGCTACAGGCTGCCCATATAGATGTGTATACTGCTATGTACCAGATATAGGGTTTACAGATTTCAAACCCTACCCTCTAACAGGTTTAAAACTAGCTTTAGCGTTAGCATCAAACCCCTACGTAGCTCCTGGACCTAGCGGTTCTCTCGCAGCGTTTGGCTCTGTTACAGAACCTCTCCTCGAACCTATAAGGGATAGAACGTTAGAGTACCTAGATCGTATTACGAGGTTTCTCGATCTATCGTGTCAGATATCGACTAAGGAGTACGTATCTAGGGAGCTAGCTCTAGAGTTGAAGATTATCGAACCAAAATTAAGCGTCCTTGTAACTATAGTAACTATCGATCGATATCTACAGTTTGAGCCGTTAGCTCCACCTCCCCATCTGAGATTCGAATCTATAAAGAATCTCTCATCCGAGGGGTTGCATACGACCCTCTTTCTTAGGCCAGCTATCCCAGCTATTTCTGATAGAGAAGCTTATAGGATAATATCCGCAGCTTTAGACCATGGTGCTAGAGGGGTTATCGTAGGATCGTTGAGAGTGACTAGCGGGATTATAGGTAGGCTTAGAACGGTAGGCGTGAATATACAGGTAGATCACAGCCGGCTTAGGAAGAATGTTCAGCTCCCTACTGGTGCTGATACGAAGAATAGGATTGTGAAGATTGCTAGAGAGCTGGATGCTAGAATATATCCTTCAGCATGCTCCGCTAACGTAGATGCCCACGGCGAAGCCTGCATGGTTTGCTCCTATGGCCCCTGCGGTAACCTAAATCGTATACCGGATTTAAACGAAGCTAGCATCGATGAATTTTTAGATGCGATCGGATTAAACGGTAGATATTTAGAGGTGGGTGATCGTAGCATCGTATTAAGCTTCCATAGAGATGTAGAAGTGTCTAGCTGGATAAAGTACTTTATAGAGGCTATAGCTAGACGTAGGGTTTTCATCCGTAGAATCGGTTAGATACGATCGTATAGATCTTTCAGTTTAACCCATAACTCGTAGAATCTATCTCTCCTCGCTCTATATACCTCTGTAAGCATCGGATCCGGATCGACTATATCCGTGACTCTGAGGAAACGCTTCATAGCTTCCTCAGAGGTTTCGCATATCCCTGCCTTGATTACGACCGGTATCACCGCACCTACGCATACCTTCTCCTCCATAACCTTAACCCTCTTCTCATACACCGACGCACGTATCGTATTCCAGAATCTACTCCTACTACCACCACCGGTTATACGCACCTCGCTTATCGTCGAATCGAAAAGCTTCTCCATAAGATCTATATAGAAGTATTCGAGGAATGATATCGATACAAGCATAGATCTAACGATCCTACCCGCCACAATCTCTCTAGCTTCAGATGTAGGCCATAAACCTAGTATGGATGCAGCTAGTTTAGGATCGTCGAACGGGCTTCTATCACCCTGCGGGAAGAATAGGTATTCCGATCCAGCATCCGATAGCTCAGCTAGACGGTACGCTTCACCTGTATCTAAACCTAGGATCTTCTCTATAAACCAGTCTACGAAGCTACCTGTTACCGGTGCTGCTCCGGCTAGATACCCCTCTATAGGATGCTTATGATAGTAGAGCGCTGGATGTATCCTCATAGTTTTAGTAACGTATTTCGGAACGGTGGTGGATCCGCAGCCTATCGAGAAATCCCCTGGAGATATACATCCAGAAGCTAGAGCTGAAGCGTTTCCATCTGTTATCCCATGATAGACCTTCGCACCGTATAATCCAAGCTCATCTGCAAGCCTACTCCTAGCTATACCGGCATACTCCCCGCATCCTACTATCTTAGGCATTAGATCTAGATCTACACCGGCCTCATCGAATAAGGGTTTAAACCAGCGTGGTGGATCTACCGTTATATCCTCCCCAAATTTTAAAGCATTGGTATGGTCGATCTCCAGATCCTCCCATATAGAATCTTCACGTATGATCAACCTATAGGTTAACCATGTAGTAGGTGGGAGTATCCATCTAGCTATACGGAATTTATCCTGCTCCCGCTTCATAAGCCTTACAATCCTTGGAAGCGGGGAGGTAACAGAGATAGCTATACCCCTCCATTCTATCTCGATAGTGGAAGGCTTAGATTTGATCTCTTCGTATTCATCTACAGCTCTCTCATAGTACATGGAGGGGGGAGTAGAGGTCTACCATACCTATCTACCACGATAAAACTTCTAGAAGTGCTATCTACGACTACAGCCTTCTCCTCCGTAGACTCTCTAACGTTAGGCATGGCTTCCTTCAAAGCATCGATCCATTCCGCTGTATCTTGGGCTTTTATCCTAGCAGACCCATAAGCCTTTATAGAACCGTCACTACTATAAGCTTCAACCCTTACACCGGTAGTACCTAGATCTATAGAGATCAGAAGCATATAGACGATCTGTATCAGAGATCCGCTAGTAGGGTTATTATAGTTTTAGCGTAATCGATACTAAGCTATAAGCTATCATAGCGGGAAGGTGCTAGGACCGCAGAAGATGACCTGGTTTATAACCTATGCGTATCAGGATAGCCTTAACGTTAATCCTTATCTACTCCAGATATCTATCACTAGGCTAGGTACTAGATCGATGTCTATAACGGATCTCGGTAGAAGTTTATTTGAAGCGTTGAAGAAGATCGCCGGCCGTCCATCTATAGATAAGGAGGCGGTTAAAGAGCTATGTAACGATCTTGTTAGAGCTCTTTTGAAAGCGGATGTTAATCTAAAGCTGGTGTTAGATCTTAGTAAGAAGGTTGAGTATAGAGCTTTAAACGAAGATCTACCTGTAGGCTTTACACGTAGGGAGCATATAATCGAGATAGTCTATGAAGAGATAGTGAAGCTATTAGGCGGAGAGAAGCCTTTCATACCGGTGCCTAAACCAGGTCGTT
Organism: Candidatus Bathyarchaeota archaeon; assembly: GCA_025058595.1. Classification (GTDB taxonomy): domain Archaea; phylum Thermoproteota; class CALKCG01; order B24; family DRYS01; genus DRYS01. Next base: position 9,303 of record JANXEK010000032.1, on the reverse strand, counting down.
TGAATACGATGATGCTGGTAGGTATTCAGGGATCTGGTAAGACTACTACAGCAGCTAAGCTTGCTAGATTCTATCTACAGAGAGGGTTTAAAGTAGGTCTTATATGCGCTGATACCTATAGGCCTGGAGCATACCATCAGTTGATGCAGCTAGCTAGAGATGTAGGCGTACATTTCTATGGAGATTTAAAATCGAAGGATCCTATCGAGATAGTCGAGAATGGTATACGTGAATTTAAACGTAGGAATCTAGATCTAGCTATAATAGATACTGCCGGTAGACATAAGGATGAAAGTACGCTGATGGAGGAGGCGAAGCTTCTATACGAGAAGATTAAGCCGGATTTCGTAGGTCTCATCTTAGATGGGACTATAGGTCAGCAAGCGGCTGTTCAAGCTGAAGCTTTCAAGAAGGTTTGTGATGTAGGCTTCGTAATCGTGACGAAGCTCGACGGATCTAGCAAGGGTGGAGGGGCTCTTTCAGCCGTAGCTGCGACCGGTGCTCCGATAGCTTTCGTAGGTTTAGGAGAGAAAGTAGGGGATCTCGAAGAGTTCGATCCAGCTAGATTCGTCGCCAGGCTCCTCGGGCTTGGAGATATAAGGGGGTTGATAGAGAGAGCTAGAGAAGCGGAGGTGGAGGTATCTAGACGTAAAGTTTCGAGTATACTATACGGAAAGTTTACGTTGAAAGATTTCTACGAGCAGATCGAAGCTTCGAGAAAGCTTGGGCCTCTGAGTAAGCTTCTATCTCTCATACCTGGACTAGCATACCATATCCCAGAGGAGGAGTTGGAGGAGATAGAGAAGAACCTCGATAAATGGAGAGCTATACTTCAATCGATGAGGAGGGAGGAGATGGAGGATCCTAAGATCATAAATCTATCTAGGATCAGAAGGATCGCTAGGGGGGCTGGAGTGAGAGAGAGCGATGTGAAGGAGTTATTGAGAAGATACGAGGATGCTAGGAGGATGCTTAAAGCTATGAGAGGTAGACGTCTATCCATCCATAGATTTAGAGATCTAGGATCCTAGGTATATTCTCTATGTATGGCGGCCTCACTATACCTTTCTCGGTTATTATAGCTGTTATAAGCTCACCGGGGGTAATATCGAAAGCTGGGTTCAACGCTTCGACGCCATCGGGAGCTATCCTAACCCCGCCGATCTCTAAAACCTCATCCTGGCTTCTATACTCTATCGGTATGTTATCTCCGCTTCTAATACCTGGATCTATAGTGGATGTAGGCGCCGCTATGTAGAACGGTATACCATGCCTTCTAGCTAGTACCGCTATAGTATAAGTCCCGATCTTATTCGCGGTATCCCCGTTTAGAGCTATCCGATCGGCGCCGACTACGACTTTATCGATATAGCCTCTCGCCATGACGAAGCCGACCATACCGTCTGTGATCAAAGTTACAGGTATACCTTCGTTCAAAAGCTCGAAAGCTGTGAGTCTAGCTCCCTGTAGTTTAGGTCTAGTCTCCGTAGCGTATACTTTAACCTTTTTACCGTCTGCTACTGCGCTTCTGATAACACCTAAAGCAGTGCCCCAACCTGCAGTCGCTAGAGCGCCTGCATTGCAATGCGTCAATATCCTATCCCCATCTTCGATAAGTTCCTTCCCATAGAGTCCTATACGTCTATTAGCTTCGATATCCTCCTCTTCTATCCTCATAGCTTCGTTTAAAGCAATCTCCTTAGCTTCATCTACGCTACATGCTTCGAGGATACGCCTCCTAACCCTATCTAAAGCCCAGAATAGGTTATACGCGGTAGGTCTCGTACTCCTTAACAGTTTATAAGCTCTTTCAAGCTCGTTTCTAAGCCCCTCTAGATCCCCCGCTTGATATCTAACTATCGATAGAGCTAAACCGTAAGCTGCGGCTACACCTATAGCCGGAGCCCCGCGGATCCTCATCCTAACTATACAATCTGCTACATCCTCTGCAGATCTGCACTCGATATACTCCACCCTACCAGGTAGGAGGTTTTGATCCAGTATGTAGAGGGATCCATGTTTCAGGATAAACGTTTTCACAGACTTCATAGGAGATCTAATATACTAGCTGTAGAGATTAGTACTCTTAATAGTTTTGGAAGGGGAATCTGATCGTTATGGTTAAAGCTAAGTTGAGAGGCTTCGAAACGATAGTCGAAGATAACCAGGAGGCTATAGGCTTCCTCGTAGATAGAGGCTACGGTAGACTTGAAGATGGGCTGCTTACGCTATCACCAGTAGAAACCTTATATCTCGTTTCTGAGGGTAAGATCGAGGTTCTGGATGAGAGAGATTCCAGTCTAAGCATAGATCAGCTTCTATCGATATTCTTATCGTACGATCCAGATATCTGGGTTAAGTACCTGGTTTACAGAGATCTCAGGAGTAAAGGATATGTCGTTAAGGAAGGGGTTGGATTTGGATGTGATTTCAGAGTCTATAGGAAGGGAGGCTATGGGAGGGAAGCAGCTAGATTTCTTATCTTCACGTTACCTGAGGGGAGGAGCTATAAGCTTAGTGAGCTTGAAGATATAGCCTCTAAAACTAAGAGGCTCGGTAAAGATCTTATACTCGCGATAATAGATAGGAGGGGGGATGTAGTATACTATAGCTTAAACCTTATACCTTCAAAGTTTAAAGCCGATAGGGAGGTTGAAGAAGAGCTATGAAGATGAATCCTCCGAGGGGTATGAAGGATTTCCTACCAGAGGATTTAGCTAAGAGACGCTACGTCGAGGATTGTATAAGGAGGTTATTCAAACTCTACGGATACGATGAGGTCGAGACGCCGACGTTAGAAAGCTACGAACTACTAGCCGCTAAAGTCGGGGAGGAAACTAGGCGTTCGATGTATATAGTCGAAGACCTTAAAGGTAGGAGGTATGCACTTAGACCTGAAGGTACCTCCCCGATAGCTAGGCTGGTAATATCCAGGTTTAAGACCTATCCTAAACCTATAAGGCTCGGCTACATATGGGATTTCTACAGGTATGATGAACCTCAATTCGGTAGATATAGACGGTTCTATCAAGGAGGCTTCGAGCTTATAGGAGCTTCGTCTGTCGAAGCTGATGTAGAGATACTTAGTATAGCCGTACATTTGTTCCGTATGCTGGGTATACCAGACTTCTACTTGAAGATGAATCATGTAGGTATAATCAGGTCGATCCTATCATATCACGGGTATGATGAGGATGTACAGAACCGCATATTATCTCTAGCAGATAAGAAGCGGTATGATGAACTCATAGATTTTCTCGTAGATCTTAAAGCAGCAGATACACTCATAAACACTATTTCAGAGATTATCAGGCTTAAAAGCTTCGATATACGGTCTGTGGTGGATAGAGCTAGAATACTATTGAAAGATTATAGCGAAGCTCTAGGATCGTTAGAGAGGCTTGAATCCTTAGTGAATCTTATGTCGAAGGTGAATGGGGATGTTAGAATACTAATAGATCTAGGCTTCGGTAGAGGCCTCGAATACTATACAGGAGTGATATTCGAGGTATTCGTAGAGGGGATCGATATAGCTTTAGCAGGCGGCGGACGGTACGATAAGCTTATAGAGTACTACGGCGGGGATCCTACCCCCGCTGTAGGATTCTCACCTGGGATCGATAGGATAGTATCTGTAATGGAGAAGCTAGGTATCCTACCAAGTATCGGTCATGAGAAGCTGCTCTTAGTAGTACCGGCTTCCGATCGATACAACTGGGAGGCGTTAAAAGTCTCGTATCAGATTAGATCGAAGGGGATACCAGTCGTAACGGAGGTGAGTATGCGTAGATTGAAAGATTCTCTATCATACGCTGATAGGATGGGGTTTAGATACACGGCGATAATAGGGGAGGAGTATAGAGACGGCTTAATAGTTTTAAAGGATATGAAAGCTAGAAGTCAGGTATCGATCACGCTTGATAAGCTAATCGAAATGTTAGAGGGAAAGGCTACGATATGACCGCTATACCTGAGTATATCGATAGGTATGGATGGTGTTACAGGATTTGGATATAGCGAGATTCGCTTCAGATCTGAATCCTACCAGCCTACTATTCTTAGAGGATTCCTATCTAGTAGAGTTTAAAGCTGTTGTTCTAAGAAGTTCTAGAGAGAAGCGTAGGTCGTATATATGCCTCGATAGAACTATATTCCACCCTAGGATGGGTGGGCAGCCGAATGATGAAGGCTTCTTAGAATGTGTAGATGGTAGGATTCATATCGATAAGGTTTTCATCAGCGGCGGGGTTATAGTCCATGTAGGCTCTATAGTTGAGGGAGATATACCCAGGTTAGGCGAGACTATATATGGATGGATCGATTGGCTTAAACGTTATAGGATTATGCGTAGACATACAGCAGGTCATTTACTAGACTATTGTATCTCGAAGATCTTAGGTAAACCCATCCATACGGTAGATGTATGGATGGGGGATCCATGCTATACGATATACGATGAATGTATAGATGTAGACGATATTTCAAGTATCGAATATGAAGCAAACAGTATTATAAGGTCTGATAGAAATGTATACGCGATCTATATGGATTTCGAGGAGCTTCAACATCTATACCCAGATGCTCCAAACCTCTACAGGATCCCGAGGGGGTTAGAGAAGTATCGAATCGTAGTTATAGATGGGTATAACGGTATCCCCTGTACAGGTACGCATGTACGTAGATTATCCGAGATAGGGACTGTTAAGCTAGTCGGTGTAGAGTATATAGAAAACCGTTCTAAGATATACTATGACGTCCACCCGTAGATTCACGGTTACCATATATAATGGTGGAAGGATGAGTCGAGCCGTACGTAATTAGTAAGTAAATCATTTAACAGATCGTTACCCTATCCCTTATGGATTCCATCTTCGATTTTCGCTTAGATCGATCAGGGGAATCAACATCGCGATGAACCCCCGCTCTTCGCTTCCCGGATTATAGGGCTGGTGCATCGTATCTGACGGGGCATGTAATGCTAGCATCAGCTTAGCATCATATATTTTGCCCCCCTCCAATTTCTACTAACCCGATCCCTCTAATCGTAAGATGTATTTCGGCCGGTGCATCATAACTATGAAGTGATCTATCCTGACCGGTACCTAAATTAGCTAGGTTAAGCAAAGCACTTTTATGGAGTGACTCGCTAGTAAGATCTACAAGTATCCTCGCACCCCTCAGATAACGGAGGTGGAAATCTCTGTTTTACAACGTCATCGGTATTCATAAAGGGATATTAATTCTATAGTGGGCCGGCCCGGGTTTGAACCGGGGATCTCCACCTCGTAAGGGTGGCATCTTACCAGGCTAGACCACCGGCCCACGTTGTAAGTCTACGCTAAATCTAGCTTCGAGCCATCTTTAAAAACCTTATCAGTCTAATAACTATTTCTGGTGATGTATGTCCGTTAGGTTGCTCGATGAGATCGATAGAAGGATTCTAGAAATTCTAAGGGAGAATTCTAGGGTGAGCTTCATATCCATAGCAAGCGAGCTAGGCATCTCAGAGGCTTCTGTTAGGAGGAGGGTTAAAGCACTTATCGATAGCGGCGTGATAAGGAGGTTCACAGTAGAGACTAGCGTGGAAATCGGTGTACAGGCTTTCGTATTCGTTTCTATAGATCCATCTAAGCTTACAGGTGAAGTAGCTGGTGAGGTTTTGGGTCTTAGAGGTGTTAGAGCTGCGTATGAGGTTACCGGGGAGTATGATGTAGTTATATTGGTTCAGGCTAATTCTATCCAGGAGTTGAACGATTGCATAGACGGCATTCGTAAGATTGACGGTGTGAAGAAGACGAATACCGTCATGATTTTACGTACTCTGCAGAAGTAAGCCTATAGATATCTGCGAAAGTTTTTTATATTTGACGTTTACCTTTTTAACAGGTAATCTATGAGCGGTATAAAACTTGAAGGTATACTCGATTCGACGCTTAGGGAGGGTGAGCAGACACCTACAGTATACTTCACCCCTGAGGAGAAGTGTAAGATAGCTGAGATGATATATCTAACCCTAGGTCCTAGATCTGTATTGGAGATAGGGGCGCCGTACAGCCCGGAGTATACTGAAGGCGTCAAAGCGGTGGCAAGATATTTCGATGAGAGAGGGTACAAAGCATTTCTCGCGAGTCATTGTAGGACGTTGAGAGGCGATGTAGATATAGCCTGGAAGTGTGGTACCAGGTGTATAACGGTTTTCATGGCTACATCTGAGAAGCATCTCCTCTACAAGTTTAATGGGTTAAGCTATGAAGCTGCTTTAGATAGGATAAGAGATGTGATAAGTTATGCTAAGGATACGGTTGGCTTCGATAGGGTGGAATATACGCTTGAGGATGCTACTAGTATGCCTATAGATAGGATAATAGAGGTAGCTAGGGTTGCAGAGGAGGCTGGCGTAGATGTAGTTAAGATACCCGATACTAAAGGTCAAGCCGATCCGTGGAGTTTCTACGAGATTATATCTAAGCTGGTGGAATCGGTATCTATACCTGTAGATGTCCACTGCCATAACGATAGGGGGCTTGCCGTAGCTAATAGTATCGCCGCCCTAAAAGCTGGTGCACGATACGTTAACGTAGCCGTGATGGGGCTTGGTGAAAGGTGTGGTATAGCGGATATGGCGTCCCTCGTAGAAAATCTAGAAACACTGTATGGGGTAGATACCGGTGTAAACTTTAAGATGATACCTAACCTGTATAGGTATGTATCGGCCGTAACCGGTATACCGATACATCTTCAGCATCCGATCGTAGGTAGGTTTGCGAGGATACATAAAGCAGGTACGCATCAGAAGACCGTTCTAAGATCGCCCGACGCCTATGAGACGATAGACTGGGATAAGTATGGATTACAGAGAGAGTATGAGTTCGGAGCTATGCAATCTAAAGAATTAGTGAACCATCTACTGAGTGGGTTCGATGTATCGGAGGATAAAAAGTTGGAGATCGTAGAGGAGATAAGACGTCGATCCATGCGTTTTAAACGTCCGTTGAGGGTGAGCGAGGTATGGCGTATCATAGAGGAGGAGACAGGTATATCTATGAAGGTTCATGAGGAATATTTCGATGCTATAATCTTCGTTAAGACTAAGCCTTCGATAGATGAGGAATCTTTCCTAAGGATGCTTAGGGAGTATCTCCTAGAGGTAGAGATAACCGGGACTATATACGAGGTGACAGGTTTATGGGACTATATAGTGTACCTCAAGGATGTTAAGGGCAACCCGCAGCTGGATGAGGTTACCGCTAAGATAAGGAGGATGCCTGCCGTAATCGATACGAGTACATCTATAGTTTTCGAGGAATACCGCTGAGAGGGGTTCCTAAAACCTTCCTTAAACCATTATACCTATTCCTAATGGTTACCTCTGTTACCTCGGCGGCCTCCGCTATATCCTTCTGCGTAATCTTCTCCCCCTCATCTACACAGGCCATATATAAAGCTGCAGCTGCTAAACCTACCGGATCCTTACCTGAACATGCTTTAAGCTCTTGACACTTCCTCAATACCTCTATAGCTCTCCTCTGAATCCTCTCGCTTAAACCGAGTCTAGAAGCTATCTTAGCTACATACTTCACCGGATCTGCTACAGGCATCTTAAGGTTAAGCTCCTTTATCAGAAGCCTATAGCATCTAGCTATATCCTTCTTCTTAACTATACTAGATTCAGCGAGCTCCTTCAGAGTCCTAGGTATACTAGACGATCTACACGCAGCGTAAAGCGAAGCGGCTGCGATAGCGGCTATCGAACGCCCCCTAACGAGACCAGATTCTAAAGCCTTCCTATAGATTATAGCAGCCTTCTCCTTCACAGGTGATGGAAGGCCAAGCCTATCTGATAGCCTATCTAACTCGGCCATAGCTTGGCTTAGATTCCTATCTATAGATGAATGCACCCTGGAACGTATCTGCCAGTGTCTAAGTCTAAGCATCTGAAGCCTAGCTTCCACCGGTAGACTCCTACCGAAAGCATCCTTACCTATATTCGTTATAGTCGTCGAAAGACCTTTATCATGGATCGAGAAACTCAACGGGATACCTGTACGACTCCTCTCCTCCTTCTCCTCCTGCGTAAACGCACGCCACTCAGGTCCTTGATCCATCAGTTTACTCTGGATAACAGTCCCGCAAACACTACAGAAAACTTCGCCTCTATCGTAATCGAAGATAAGCTTTCTAGATCCGCAGCTAGGACACCTGTTTACCTCCTCCTCGATCTTCTCCTCCAACCTGGTCTCCATATAAATTCTTCACCCCTAAGTTGATCCCTAGAATGTAGGTCATTTCAACTCTTAGAGCAAGAGAAATCCCTCAATCCCTATATATAAATCTTTCGGTAGAATAACAAGCTACAGAAAACCTTAAACCTCCTAACCTCTACAGTATACTGGCGGCTACCAGGTATGCGGGGGTGGCCGAGCTGGACAAAGGCGCAGGACTTAAGATCGTCTCCAGCCTGTGATAAAAGGGCTGAGAACGATGGGTTATCCTGTGGGGTAGCCCTTCGTGGGTTCGAATCCCACCCCCCGCACCATTCTTTAGATTCTATCTATGATTACTATATACAACCGCTAAACCCAACCCCCTATACATTTTTGTTTATACTATTATTTTAAAAATAAAAAAAGATAAAATTGCTGAAGTGAGGTTATGTTCTTCTTCTTAACGTTAGTACAAGCCCTATCGCTAAGATAACTATAACTACCACTTCTGCAGCTACAGCCATGGTTAACATCGAAAGCTGTCCGGCTAGAGCTGATACCTGTCTCGAGAGGGCGTCCACCCTATCTGATAGAGCCATTAATCCTCTAAGCGCTTCGACAGACGATCTAAGCTGAGCTACACTATCCCTAAGGCTTGTTACATCTGCTTTTATAGCTGCTACGGTTTCACCTATCTCTGCAAGCCCTGCGAGAGCTGGAGGCTCATAGCTAGCTACACCAGCGGCTACCAGTCTCTCAGCATCTGGGGTAGGTATAGTTATGTATGCACCTTTTCTATACGGTCCATAGCTCCTTCCATCAGCACCCATGAATGATCCTATATCCTCTGTAACCCATACACTCGTATAAGTTACGACTACAGGTGTAGGTGCTCCAGGTCTAGGTAGAGCATCTCTGTATGGAACTCTACCGGTTGGGTAGAGCCTCAACACTACAAACATTTGTTGAGCCCACCAGTTTACAGGATCCATGTAGTATGCCTCAGGGTAGCTAGGCCAACACTCCCAAACATAAGTATCCTGGAGAGTCCAGAACGGTGTCGGGAAGAATCCTGCCCAAGGCTTATACTCAGCCCATA
>JANXEK010000031.1 GCA_025058595.1 Candidatus Bathyarchaeota archaeon | reverse complement strand
AGTTACAGCCACTATACCGGATATGCCACTAAGCTTAGATAACATCCTGTTTACGCTGCTGGAACCTACAATGACTTCAGCTTCCCTTAAAGAGAGCTTAATTACTTTAAACCCTCTAAGAGGATATAGATCATAGTTCTTCGCTAAGGTTACATACCCATTTCCTGTAAACTTTCTAAGCATACCCTGGACATCTAGAGAGATAGGTATCCCAGATTTCAATAGCTCGGCGACCGTCGTTTTATCGAGTTCACACGCTACAGGTCCTAGATGAACTATATCAGTATCTTCGAGGTCGTCCAGATCGGCTAACGTAATCGGTAAACATCTATTCCTAAGCCACATCCTTCTACCCCTAGAAGTATACTTTATTAGATAGCTCGTAGTATATGCACGATCCTCGATCCGGAGACGTGTAAGGGACACATCAAAATTTTCTAGAAACCTCTTGAAATCTTCTGGAAAATCTAAACCAACCTTAGAGATTATAGCTACATCTAAACCTAGCTTAGATGCAGCTATCGACGTATAAGTGACGGTACCTCCAGGTGTAGGTCTAATAGGTATACCATCTATGCTTATATAGTCTATCACAGCATGCCCTACAACCGTTAACTTCACGTCAAATCAAAATAAACGGTGAAGAAACCTTATATTTAAATTTAGCTAAACATTATACGATAATAAATATTGGGAGTCACGCTTCCATCATACAATCCTACTAAACCTTTTTCTTTAGGGGACGATTGATATGTCGTATCGGTGAATTAAGGGGGATGCCTAAGAAGAGGAAGTCGAGGGGTAGGAGGAAGGGACGTAAAGGTAAGGTTCCTAGGGTTCAATGCTCTATGTGTGGGCAGCTTATACCTAGGGATAAAGCTAAGAAGGTTACCGTTAGAAGGTATTTAGTTCCTAAGGATTTAGCGAAGGAGTTGAAGGATCAAGGAGCCTATGTAGGGGTGCAGAAGATCGTGAAGTACTATTGTGTAAATTGCGCTGTTTATCATGGTATAGTTAAGATTAGAGCTGAGGAGGAGCGTAAACTACCTGCGCCTATAAGTAAGAAGTAGAAGCGATGTGGAGGAGTATCTATGGCTATAGCTAGACTGAGGAAGAAGCTTACTAACGAGAATCTATGGATCTACATACTCACACTACTTAGGGAGAGACCTATGTACGCCTACGAGATTCATAAACTTCTTAAAGAGAAGTTTATGATATCGATCCCGATCGTAACGGTTTACATAGTACTTTATAAGATGAGTAGGGAGGGTCTAGTGGCTAGATCTGATAGAATATCGGTAAACGGTAGACCAGAACGCACATATTACAAGATCACTGAAAGGGGGTTACAGACTCTCAATGAGGGGCTACTATTCATAAGGAACATAGTGGAAGCTATAGAAAGGGGGGCGAACCTACCCCTTTAGATGTAGGATTAGATGTTTAGCTTCGGGTATTATAAGCTTCTCTAGAGCTAGGGCTACTGCATGAGGTGATCCTGGGAGAGCGAATATAAGTATACCTTCAGCTACGCATGCGAAAGCTCTCGAAAGTATAGCTCCAGAACCTATCTCATCGAAGCTTATCTTCCTGAATAACTCGCCGAAGCCAGGTATCTCCCTCTCCATCATAGGTTTTAAAGCTTCGACGGTAACATCCGTAGGCGAAACTCCTGTCCCACCTATAAGTATGAGGATATCTACACCATTCTTAGAGGCTTCGACTAAGCTATACCTTATATCGAATATGTTATCCGGTATAAGCTTCCTGTAACATACATGGAAGCCGCTCCTAGCTATGATATCCACGGATAGATCTCCAGATTCATCTACGACTATATCACCTCTCCTTGAAGCTTCCGATCTACTAGAGCTGCACGTAACGATACCGAACCTAACATCACCGGAAGCCCTACTCTTATGCTCCCTATAACTTAGACTCACCACCTTTCACCTTACCTATAACCCTTACTCCGTATATGAGGGTTTCAGGGTATAATCCATGCTCATCCTTCTCCAGAGGTTTAACCATATCGAATATGTTTAGCAAAGCGGCGGTAACACCTACTAAAGCTTCGAGCTCTACCCCGGTTTTAGATTCGGATCTAACGGTTACATATACCTTCAAAGATGAGCTGGAAGGCTCTATACTTACATCCACCCCTGTTATAGGTATAGGGTGGGATAGCACGATAAGCCTAGGCGTCATCTTAACAGCGTTTATAGCCGCTATCCTAGCTACAGTTATAACATCACCTTTACGAACTCTACCTTCAACTATAGCTTCAATCGTAGATGGCTTAAGCTTTATAAAACCCTCAGCTCTAGCTTCCCTATAAATTTCAGGCTTACCTGTTATATCGACCATCGAAGCCATATCGATAAGTTAGATAAACCAAGCTGGAATTTAACCTTACTCCTCGTCTAAACTTTACAGACTCGTATCTAAATCATAATCATCTATCGTTTATCTAGAAAGTAGCTAGAGAGAACGGTAGGGAGTATGCTTAGATCTATAACTTAACGATTCTTACAGGTCATCCCCAGAGTATAGATGTGAAAGCGATACTTCCTACCTAGAGTATATCGCTATCGATGCATAGCCTACTACGGCTGAGCGATCACCAGTAATATCGCCTGAGGTTGCGTATCCTAGCAGCTCGGCTTTCGAAGCACCAAGCTTTTTACATGCTACTATCATAGCTGCTACAGGTCCTGGACCGCACATAGAGATATCGTTCTCTTCAACCCTTTCAAGGAAGAGTTCTGCATCGAGTTTTAGTATAGCTTCTATCGCTAACCTATCCTTCTCTACAGCGACCTTATGAGGTTCGTAATGCGTGAAATCTGTACTAGCTAATATTATGACGTTACGTCCAGCTATGCTTGAAGATATAGATTCACCTAGCTCTCTAGCTGTATCATAATCTCTAAGCATCATACATATAGGGACTATCTTGAAGCTCGATCCGTAGAAGTATTGGAGGAATGGAAGCTGTATCTCCAGGGAATGCTCGAATCTATGAGCGTAATCATCTACATCGACTATACCTGAAGCTTCTACTATCGCTTTAGCTAGTTCTGTATCCACCTCTACGGAGCCTAAAGGGGTTTCCCATAAACCTTCAACCATCACGCTTACGGCGGATCCTAAACCTGTATGATTCGGACCTATCATTACCACAGATCCTGGTACACCATCCTCAGCTAGTTTGCCGTACCCTATAGACGCTATAGGTCCGGAATACATGTAGCCTGCATGCGGTGATACAAGCCCGATTATAAGCCTCGGACCATTCTCGACTACTTTAGGTATCCTCCCATAGCCTAACCTATGGGTGAGACAGCGTTCTATCTCCCTCCTAAGGGATTCAGCCGTACCTGGATACCATGATCCAGCTACGTAGGGTCTTCTAACTTTCAACTCGATACTATCCTAAGATTCGATATCTCTAATTAAGATTTTATCTCAGCTATGCCTAGTAAGGGTATGGTCTAAGGTAATCCTACTTAAACCCCATATTGGATGAGATACCTAGGTAAATCTTTAAAGCATACTATTAGAACCTACATGTTGATCTTGACAGAGTCTACACCGAAGACCTGTAAGTATATATTCGTAACCGGAGGTGTATTATCTAGCGTAGGTAAGGGTGTCGTTACAGCTTCTATAGGGAAGATGCTTCAAGCTAGAGGGTATAGCGTTACCGTGATAAAGGTAGATCCATACCTTAACGTCGATTGCGGAACTATGAATCCATACCAGCATGGAGAGATATTCGTCACAGAAGATGGAGGAGAGATAGATCTAGATATGGGTCATTATGAGAGGTTCCTCGACGTAAACCTATCGAAGGATCAGAATATAACTACAGGGCAGATCTATCTTACCGTTATAGAGAGGGAGAGGAGAGGCGAATATCTAGGTAGATGCGTCCAGATAGTCCCGCATATAACAGATGAGATTAAGCGTAGGATATACGTGGTAGCTGAGAGGTCATCTGTAGATGCGCTCCTAGTAGAGGTTGGGGGGACGGTTGGCGATATAGAGGGTCTACCATACCTTGAAGCTATAAGACAGATAAGGCTGGAGAAAGGTTACGATAATACGCTCTTCGTACATGTAGCTTTAGTCCCTGTGCTCGATGTCACAGGTGAAGAGAAGACTAAGCCTCTACAGCATAGCGTTAACGAGCTTAGGAGGATAGGTATACAACCAGATATAATAGTGGCTAGATGCTCTAGGATGATAGGTGAGGAGGCTAAAGCTAAGATCGCTCTATTCGGTACGATACCTAGGGAGGCGGTCTTCTGCTCATACAACCTACCGGTGGTATATCAGGCACCTATCATGTTGGATGAGCAGGGTATGGGAGACTATATATGTACGAGGCTTAAGCTTGGATCTAGAAAAGCTGATTGGGGTAGATGGAAGGAGATAGTGGATTCCATGCTTAACGCTAAGTATAGGGTTAAGGTAGCTCTATGCGGTAAGTATACGAGCCTAGCGGATTCCTATGTAAGTATACTCGAAGCTCTGAAGCACGCAGGCGGGGTTCTATCTACGAAGGTGGAAATCGATCTGATAGAGGCAGAGGTATTCGAAGAAGAGTCTGGGAAGCTATGTATACTAGATTCTTATGATGGTGTAATCGTACCTCCAGGTTTTGGGCATAGGGGTACTGAGGGTAAGATAGCCGTAGCGAATTATGCTAGAGAGAAGGATATACCGTTCCTGGGGCTATGTTTCGGGTTCCAGATGGCTATAGTAGCGTTCGCTAGATATGTATGCGGGTTGGATGGAGCGAATAGCACCGAGAACGATCCGGATACCCCGCATCCAGTACTAGATCTAATGCCTGAACAGAGAGGCGTGGAGTATATAGGCGGATCGATGAGGCTCGGCGCCTATCCTGTGAAGCTTAAACCCGGTACACTACTCCATAGCCTATACTCGCAGGATATAGTGTACGAGAGGCACCGTCACCGATGGGAGGTTAACCCAAAGTATTGGAGTATACTCGAATCGCATGGGATGATATTCTCAGGGGTTAGCTTGGATGGAGGAAGGATAGAGGCATTCGAAATACCTGATCTAAGATTTTACGTAGGAACACAGTATCATCCCGAGTTTAAGAGTAGACCTGGGAGGCCGTCACCCGTATTCTACGGGTTTATCAAATCCTGTCTGAGTAGGGTTATGGAGGCTGAGGTGGAAGCTTTAAAGCTTTAAGGATCCCCCTATAATCTCTCTCGATATAGCCTTGCATAGGGTTGACGTCGTTAAACTAGACGGTAAGGGGAGGATCCTCGTACCTATAGATATCAGGAGGATTCTAGGTTTAAGAAAGGGGATGTATCTACTAATCGTAGCCGATTCTGAACGCGGCGAGATTAGACTTACACCTTTCCTAGATAGTAGAGCTAAGCTGGCTAGGATAACCGTAGGGTTGAAGGATATACCTGGAGCTTTAGCTAGGATAGCTGGGATTCTAGCAGAGATAGGTATCGATCTACTATTCTCTGAATCTAGAACTATAAGGAGGGGGGAGGAGGCTGAGTGGATAGCGGTAGCCGATATGACGAACTGCGATCTAGATCCGGATAGCATAAAAGAGAAGCTTCTACTAGATGGCGGAGCAACCTCTGCTCGAATAGAGGTCTACAGGTAGGCTATATATACCTACGAATACATTTGGGAGGCATCCTCTTATGCCTAGATGATTCGACCATAGATAATATCTTCGACGAAACAATCCTATCTATACCCGTCTCCCTCTCTAGATCATCTAACGTTAACCCTAGATCGAATAAGCCATGCAATACCTGGTCTATCACATCATAATCCGCTGGGAGTTCAGATCTAGCCGTATGACCTGGGAAAAGCATAGGAGCCGAAGGCTTAGATACTATACGTTCAGGTAGCCCTAGCCGGCGACCGATCAGCCTGACCTGCGTCTTGTAGAGATGCACTATAGGCTGTATATCCGCCGCTCCATCCCCATACTTCGTGAAGTATCCTATCATATACTCGCTTCTATCGCTGGTACCTACGACTAGCAGGTTGAAAGCGTTAGCTAGATAGTAGAGTATAGTCATCCTAACTCTAGCTCTAAGATTCCCTTCAACTATAGGTTTAGCCACTCTACACCCTATAGCCTTCATATATTCATCCACTATACCATCTATATCTATACGGATACCCTTAGCCTTGAATACGGAAGCTAGATCTAAGGCATCGGCTATATCCTGAGCGGGAGTGAAGCTTGTAGGCATTATAACCGGGTGTACCCTATCGGATCCTAAAGCTTCTACACATAATACGAAAGCAACCGAGCTATCCACGCCGCCGCTAAGACCTAGAACAACCCCATCAGCTCTAGCCTCCACTATAGATGATGATATAAACTCGACTATCTCCGCTACGATCCTATCCATATCTATGCTTCTAAGAGATTCTTCGACTCTATTCATAGTTAGCCTGGATAACTTTAAGACCAATTACACTTATAAGCATAGACCTATGTAGAAGTAGAATGGCTTCGAAGTTAGATGGTCTTCAACTATATACCTACGCCATACGCTATATGGAGAAGTGTTAGGTTACCTATATGCACATTCTTGAGATACCTAGAAGCTAGATCGTAGCATCTCTTAACATGTTTAGGAGGTGTAACAGGTAGATCCCTCATAACGTAATCTGGATGGAATACGAGGAGGCTATAGGGTATATCTTGATCTAGATCTGCTAGGAATCTAGCTATACCCTCAACCTCATGCTCATCTACATATCCAGGTACTAGGAGGGTTGTAGCCGTTAGTAAGGGTACCTCGGAGCGACTAGAATGGAATCTATCGTACAGACGTTCGAAGTTTCTGTAAGCCTCCTCGTTATCTACACCGCTTAAAGCATAGCTAAGCTCCCTACTGAAAGCTTTCAGGTCGAACTTAACTATACCACCGGAGATCAGCGAAAGCCTACAAGCTTCCTCAGCGAGTTTAGGGTTACCGCATCCATTCCATTCGAAGCATATTCTAACTATACGATCCTCGGGCTTCTCCTCTAAAATTTTAGAGGAAGCCTTTATAGCGAAAGGGAGTTGAGGTTCGGGTGAACCTCCGAAAAAACACCAACACGATATCCTAGGATTGCTAAGTGTAGCTTCTACAAGTTCGTCTATCGTCAAAGACGATACTTCTCCAAGCATCCTATGATTATAATTCTGGCAGAATAGACAATCGAAGTTGCATCCATAGAAGAATAGAGCGTAGTTATAGTATCCATACTCAGCGGTAGGTCTATAAGCGTATCTAGGATAGCCTCTCCCAGTACCCCCTGGACAGAACCATGAAGCGCAACAATTCGTTACATGCGGATCTAGATAGCCGTAGAGTAATGCTTTAGATGCTGAGATATTTGATAGAAGATGCCTATCCTTACAGTATCTCAGACCGCAGAATCCGTATTCACCTTCACCTATAATGCATCTATTCGAGCATACGTTACATCGAACTCCATCTTTAGATCTAGGTGGAGACCCAGGTAACCCGTATCTCGTACGAGTAGACCTATGCGCCTCGACTATATACCCTACCGCTTCATCAAACCTACTCCTTATACAATCTACGCATACACCTAGTATCGATGAGACTATCTTATCCTTAGAGCCGCAGAGAATGCAGCGGGACAACCTGTATAACGAAGGGCTATCCCTGAAAGATAAATGTTAACGTACGTTTAGGCTAGATTTTACGGGATTATAAGCGATAGTATAGCGTTAGAGGCGGAGCCTACTATAAACGCTAACATTATCGTAGTTGAAGAGAAGGCTAAAGCTCTCTTTAAACCTTGCTCCCTAGCTAGAGCTATGAAGGTAGCTAGGCATGGTATATATATTACGGTTAGGAGAGTGAAAACTATCATCTGTCTATAGGTTAATACTAGTCTTAGATCATCTACGCCGGCGGCTTGAGCTAGCATAATTAGAGCCAACTCCTTCCTAAGAAATCCGAATATGAGGGGTATAGATACGAAGCCGGGTAGACCGAAAGCTGCATTCATAAATCTATCTAGAGCCGTAGCTAGAGCTTCGGATACACCTACAGCATCCATGAAAGCTACCGTTCCACTCCCCAAAGTTAACGTCGGTATAACTATGAAGAGATATTCTCTAAGCCTAAGCCATGTTTTACGCAGTATAACGTTGAGGCTTGGTATACGGAGGGAGGGAACCTCCATTATAAGAGCTAACCTTTCACCGGGTAGTATCCTATCCATAACGAACCCGACTAGGAATACAAGTATAATTTCGAATATGTATATGGCTAGAGCTGTATAAACTCCTATGTAGCGGCCTATCAAACCTAGCACGACTATACTCCTAGCACTACATGGGATAAGTAGCGATAGCAAGGATGTTATGATCCTACCCCTCTCACTCTCCACTATCCTACATCCGATACATGCAGGTACATTACAGGTGAATCCTAAGATTAGAGGCAGTAGAGCTCTACCATGAAGACCCATCCTATGCATATACCGGTCGAGTAGTAGCGATACCCTAGGAAGATAGCCTGAATCTTCTAGAAGGAAGAGGGTAACGTAGAAGGGCAGTATATATGGTATAACTACGGTTAGACCGGCTACCAACCCGTACACCATACCTGATATTATCGATATAATCCATGGGGGAAAGGTTTCGATTAAACCTCCTCCGATGCTATATATAGGGTTTAGTATATATTCTATAGTAGAGGATAGAAAGCCTCCTACGAAGAACATCGATGAGAGGAGGAGTGATAGTGTCAGCGTTAGTAGAGGTATACCGGTCGATGTTCTAACGGTGATATCGTCGATCCTATCCGTAATAGATTGCTTCATAGGTATTCTAACGGTTTGAACTTGAGATGAGATCCTACCTATCAGGGAATATCTTTCAGAAGCTATTACGACTGACGACGGCTCCCCATGACTCTCCTCAAGCTTACCTCTGAGGAGATCTGCTAACCCTAAAACTTTAGATCCACCGAACATAGCTATCATCTCCTCAACCTTCGGATCATCCTCTAGAAGCCTTACAGCGATCCACCTCCTAGGATAAACCTCTGGGATAGGTAGATCCTTCATCTCAGCTAAGAGGCTAGCTATAGCTTCCTCCACTTCCAGCCCGTATATCGGAGGCTTAGGTCTAGAACCCTCCCTAGCTACCTTTAATGATACATTTAGTATATCGATTAAACCTATACCCCTAGTCGCTATACAAGGTATAACCGGTATCCCGAGGAGTTTCGATAGAAGATCTATATCGATCTCTATACCCTTCCTCCTAGCTTCATCCATAAGGTTAATGACTAGCACCATAGGTTTCTCGAGTTCTAGAAGCTGGAGTGTAAGGTACAGATTCCTCTCTAAAGCTGTAGCATCGACTACATTCACTATAACATCAGGCTCCTCTGTAAGCAGATACTCCCTAACTATAAGCTCCTCCTCACTGTAAGCTGAGAGGGAGTAGGATCCAGGTAAATCTACTACGTAGATGATGTTTGGGCCAAGCTTAACATAGCCTTCAGCTTTCTCGACGGTCTTACCAGGCCAGTTACCTATATGTTGAGAGCCGCCGGTAAGCATATTGAAGAGCGTAGATTTACCTACGTTCGCGTTACCGGCTAACGCCAGTCTGATAGCTACGCCCCTATCTATAGAAAGAGCTGATCTACGACGTATACACATACCTATTTAACCCTTTTAACCATTATCCTACGAGCTACACCCCAACCTAAAGCTAGCGTAGATCCTCTCACATAGATTTCCACCGGACCTTTACTACCTATACGTCTTATGATCTTCACCCTAGTACCCGGCGTGATACCCATCTCAGCTAACCTTGTCACTAGCCCTCTACCACCTGCTAACTTAACTACCTCTACCTCTTCGCCATCTGAAAGCATATCTAGGGATAGTAGATCTGTCAAGTAGATTCACCTATGATCACTGGGATCGGATTACCGTGAGGACAGAGGGACGGTCTACCCAGCCTCTCGTATAGCTTCTCGGTTACATCATCTGTAATCAGATGCTCTATACCGCAGATGATCTCCCTATAGTCATCAGGGTTTAACCCTAAGAAATCTCTGAATAGAAGCTCTAGCAATCTATGCTTTCTGATAGTCTGTATAGCTTTAGTTAATCCTCGTCTACTAAGCTTAACTCCGCGATACTTCGTATACTCGACTAAACCTTCCTCGTCTAAACGTTGCATCATCTCTGTTACTGATGAAGAACTTAAATTCAGCGTCGAAGCTATGAGGCCGAGGCTTACATAGCCTTCACCGCCACCGCTAGATAGGTTGTATATAGCTTCGAGGTAATCCTCCATCCTATATTTCCTCATATCGATCTACCAAAATCTTATATCGTGATTATAAGGTTTTCGGTTAACCGAAAACTATATAGAATGAGTGCGGAGAGCGTATATAGATGTATAACCGTAGAGTATCCTAGCTTAGAGATAGCATATTTAAGCTGAGAACGTTTATCGACCTCTAAGAAATCTATGCTAAATGGTAGATGGATGAGAATAAGCTGAGAAACATGATTTTAAGGTTAACACAGCTTGGGTATCAGGTTACACCTGATGCTTTCGATATGATTAGGAGTATGGATCCATCTAGATTAGAGTGTAGCTTAGATAGGATTAAAGATATAGCTAGAGATGGATGGATTACCAGAGCTATCTTAGAGGAGGTATTAGGGGAGCCCAGATCTAGTGGAGTCGAGGTATCTATCTCGATTACGGCAGCTCGGCAGATCATCGAAGGTAGAGTTGAGATAGTTAGAGATCCCTCCATGGAAGTTAAGAAGGGTATTACGATAAGGCACTTCCACAAGCTTTTCGTAGATCGATTCGATAAACTTGGGAGGCTTATAAAGATGCGTAGCGGATGGAATACGGTAACATCTATAGAAGCGGCTCTCGAAGCTAAGCAGGGGGAGGAGGTTAAGGTTATAGGTATGGTTATGGAGAAAAAGATCGCTGATAGATACATCGGTATACTCTTAGACGATCTCGATTCTACGGTTAAAGTTATAGTTCCATTCGATAATCCTGAGCTTAAAGCTAAAGGAGAGCAGATCCTCCTAGATCAGGTTATAGGTGTAGCTGGTATTCGAGGAAGGAGAGATACCATAATCGCTAAAGAAATAGTATTCCCAGATATACCGCCTAGGAAGTCTAGGAGATCTGATGAAGAGGTGTACGCTGCTCTAATATCAGATCTCCATACAGGTAGTAGACTCTTCTTGAAGGATAGGTTCGAGAAGTTTATCAGATGGATCAAAGGCGATGTGTATATAGAGGAGTTAGACCGTGTAAGATCTAAGCTGAAATATATGGTGATAGCTGGGGATATAGTGGATGGTATAGGGGTTTACCCGAATCAGGAGAGGGAATTGGAGATCAGGGATATTAACAGGCAATATGAAGTCGCTCTAAACATGATAAAAGAGGTACCGAGTAGTATAGAGGTAATAGTGATACCTGGGAACCATGATGCTACGGATAAAACGCAGCCTCAACCCCCTCCTACGAGATACATCAAGGGGTATATCGATGGATGCGGGAATATCCATGTAGTAGGTAATCCTGTATGGATTAAGATTCACGGGGTAGAATTGTTGGTATATCATGGTAGAAGCTTAGACTCGGTTATAGCATCCATACCCGGGTTTAACGCTAATCGAGTAGATGAAGCTATGGAGATACTACTTAGAGCTAGACATCTAACACCAACCTATAACGATAATTCTCCGATAACCCCAGCATCCACCGATACGTTGATCATAGAGGAGATACCAGATATATTCCATGCAGGACATGTACATATCGAGAAACAGAGATATTATAAAGGGGTATTGATAGTGAATTCGGGGGCATGGCAAGCTCAAACTAACTATCAGAAGCTTAACGGTATTACACCTACACCAGCTATAATACCTATAGTCGATCTATCGACGTTAAACGTGAAGCTGGTAGATTTCAGTTAGATACAGTTTAGCCTCCCCGATAGCCAGCTCTTGATAGTCTAGATAGCTTCGATCATAATCTTCAACGCTGTCTCAGGATTCTCGCGTAAGATGATCGATCTCTCCTCAGCTCTGAAGCTCCATGTAAATACAGTATCGTACGATCTCTTCTAGGGATATCAGATCCCGCATCCTCTAGGAACTTCTATGTATCACACATATCTGAAGTTTCTTATCAGCCCACTTAGAGATGCTAATAAATCCGATATGGATCCATGGATAATACATCCAATGATTTAATACTTTGGTATAGGCTTCCACGAGTAGGTTCCATGCAGGTAGAGTATATTCATAGCCGAAGATCGAATCGTACCTAAACTCTACAAAATCTCCGTTTAGAGTATCAAGCATATCGTACTCATATACCTCGCGGAAGCTTCCCCTACAAACGTTACATCTACACCTCTAGATATCAAGCTAATCTTCGGGGGTTGGTAGCACTAGCCCATCGCAGAATACACCATAAGGTTTAAGCATACCGATAACCTTTCAACACTACCTATCAACCAGCTCCTATAACCTGGATCGTTACGGTACCTCTAATAGGATAGATCCTCCTAACACCGTCTATCTCACACCATCCAGGGATTCCTCAGTATATAACATACTGAAATGTCCTGGTATCAAGAATGAAGCCGTAGATATCGATAAACACCTTTAAACCCCACCTATGAGCTTTATCGATTACAGTCTTCTTAGCTCTCACCATACTAGACTATTCGTGCTCGTTAACGTAAAGCGTTATGGATGTGAAGCTTGCATTGTAGATTCTATCTATGTCGGAATCTACATGTTTAAGGTATGGACATCCATGGTAAGCTACGCTTATAACCTAAACCGATCTCGCGGTATCAACCTTTATGGATGATTTAAACCTTATACGTCAAGCAGATTCACATACTCTACATCGAAGTTTCTTCGTAGAGGTTTATAGGTAGACTTCTAGCTATAAGTCTAGCGACTCTGAGGGGTTCTGGAAGCTTGCCTATAACCGTAAGTTCCCGTAGGATATCTACGGCGCGATCTAGATCGATACCGTAGCATGAGATGTATATCGTGAATCCCTTCAAGTCTATCGGAACTATAGGTTTAAACTTCTCTAGGAGGCTCGATCTTATGATCCAATCGTCGAAATGCTTCCTCAAAGCTTCGAGAACGGCATCTTCATCTGGTTCAGATGATATCACCGAGATTATAGGTGAACGTAGCTTCGAATATAGCTTCTCTATATCGACTATATTGAACCCCCCATACGGAGCCCCATGAAGTAGGATTACATCGAAGCTACCACCAATCTTTAAACCTAGCTCTAACATGCGATCCGTAGAATCTAATCCGTCTACGATTATATATGAGAACAATATATCGGAGATACGGAATCCATCCATAACGACCGCTATCAAGAGAGCTTTACCGTTAGATTCATCTTTCACGAAAGCTGCATCCTCGAAAGCTATAGATCTTAACCTATGCATCCCCGATGAACGGTTTAATCTATCCTTTAAGCCAGTATCTCTCGACATACTCTTCTAGAGATGATAGATACGGATCAGACTTTAATAGTTGAAGTATCATAGATGCTGGGATATTCAGTCTCACACGTTTAGAGCGGCCATATCTACCCATGCTTACAAGCTTACTATTGAGGAGGCCCATAGCGTCGAGCTCGTTTATAAGACCGCTAATCCTTCTCTGCGTTAGAGATTCTAAACCTAAACCTTCACATAGCTCTTTATACACTTCGTAGACTTCACCTGTGAAACATTTAGATTCGTTACGTCTAGAATTCACGTATACGGCGAGAAGTATGATCCTGGAGTGGAGGGGGAGGGTTTTTATAGCTTCCCAAACCCTATCAGATTCTATCTTCTGCTGCGCCTTCCTTACATGTTCATCAGTAACAGATCTAGATCCATCCCTCTCGGCTATCTCTCCCGCAACTCTGAGTAGATCTAAAGCTCTACGTGCATCGCCATGCTCTGCAGCCGCTAGAGCAGCGCATAGACGGAGAGCTGACTCGGATAATACGTCTTCGCTAAAAGCTATCTCAGCTCTCTCTCTAAGTATATCGTAGAGCTCATCGGCGGTATACGGTCTAAACAAGATCTCCTCCTCGCTTAGACTGCTTAGTACACGTGGATCTAGAAACTCTTTGAATTGTAGATCGTTAGATACACCTATCATGGATACGCCACCTTTACCAGAAGAAGATTCCTTTATACGTGTTAATTCGTAGAGTATATCATCCCCATGAGTTTTTACTAAAGCATCTATCTCGTCTAGGACTACTACGAGTATCCCACCGAACCTTTCAAGACCGATTCTAAATCTTTGGAAAACTTCAGCTTTAGA
>JANXEK010000030.1 GCA_025058595.1 Candidatus Bathyarchaeota archaeon | reverse complement strand
TATCATAACATATACTGATGGAGCTTATGCTGTATATAAAGTTGAAGCTATTAAAGAAGCTACTGGATGTAATAATAAATTATTTGAAGATCATTTATTTGCTTATTGTGAAGATTTATTATTAAGTCTAAAACTATGGAATAAAAGTTATAAAATAGTAACCTTACCTATTTTTGTAGGAAAACATTATAGATCTGCATCCTTTGCTAAAATTAAACCTTTATAAGAATATTTTGGTAGAAGAAATTTATTAATATGTGCTGAATTTTCCAATAGTCGATTAAAATATATAATTAAACTCAGCTATATTAAAACTATCATCGCAACATCTATTCATATTAAATTTAAAAATACTAATATATTAAAAGAAACTTTAATATTAAGAATTAAGGGATTTAGGAATGGATTAATGTATAGCAAAATTCTTAAATCTTCAAATTATATTGATATTTATAAAGTTCCAATAATTCCTATAAATCTAAAACAATCATTTAAATATTTACTATTAAAACGTAGTTTAGAAAATTATTTTAAAGATTATATTTTCAAAAATATTAATAAATTTTATCTATAAGTTGATTTAATAATTTAAACAATAATTTTATTTATACCTCAATAGAGTTATCTGTAATAATACTGGGTAATGCTTATATAAGGCTACTATATCATCCATAATTAGTTATGGACGTCTCTGTGATAATGGCTGTTCATAATGAGGAGAGGTATCTTCCAAGATCCTTATCAGCTCTTGCGAAGTCTGAATTTAAAGAATTCATTGTAATATTAGATAGATGTACTGACAATTCAGAAAATATTGTAAAAAAGTTCTTCCCTAAAGCAAAAATTGTAAGAAAATATAGCCAGAAATGGAAAAATAGCTATGCAGAAAATCTTCATATTGGATTCAATAATGCTGAATCTGACTTAATATGTATACATGATGCAGATATCGAGAGCCCTTACAATTTTTTATATAAACTAACAAAGTACATTAAAGGCTCAGTTGTAAGTGTTAGTCCACTTATTCAAACAGACAAAAAAGCGTCTTTTTTAAATCTACTTTATTATTATTGGGAAAAAACTTATAATTTTGCCCCTTTAGGAAGAGAACCAAGGGGTGGAGTGCGTTTAGTAAAATATAGCTGTCTAGAGGAAATTGGTGGTTTCAAGGATGTAGAAGCTCCAGATACACAACTAGATTTAGATCTTAGACGAAAAGGATACCAGACGAGAATAGTTGATGAAGTAATATGTCTCCACTTAAGAAAATTCTCTTTTAGTAAAGCTATTCATAGTCAAATTTTATCTGGAAGGATGCGTAGAAAGATAAAAATGCCGTTATGGAGGGTTTTAGGGCATTCTATAATTAGATTAAGACCATTTGTTCTTTATGGTTATTTACGAAAAGATTAATTCGTAATAGGTGATAAATATGAAAGTTGCATTAATAATTTTTTCTCCTAATTTCTTTGGTGGTGGAAATAAATTTGCTTCAGAATTAATTTCATGTTTAATAGAAAACGATATAGATATAGCAATATGTTCAATGGAGTTACCTATCAAAAATAGATCTTACAATGAGTTTTTTAATGTAAAAAATTGGTTCGTACCAAAAGTTAAGTGGAATATCGGAAAACTTTATAAAATAATGATTAATCAAAAAATTATACTAAAAAAATTAATTAAAAAATTTAAACCAGATATAATTATTGGTGCCGATACAGAACCATCAGTAATGACTGGGATCAAAATTAAGAAGATATTATATGTTCACTTCCCAACCGAGATAAAAGCTTATGCACACTCTTTATTTCATGAAATATATAGATCTATATATTGGTGGCAACATTATAAAGCATTAAAAGAGTTAGATGCTATTGTATGTAATTCTGAATACACAAAAAATATAACATATTTATTATGGGGTAATGTTCAATCTGATAAAGATAAATATATAGTTATATATCCATGTGTAAATATTAATAAATTTATAAAAAAAGTTGAAAGAGAACCTAATAAAATCTGTTATGTTGGTAGATTAGACAAAAATAAAGGTATAGATTATGTTTTAGAGGCTTTTAAGAACATAAAATGCGAAATACCTGATATTAAATTATCTATTGTTGGTGGAGTTAAAGGCTCAGTTTATGCTGAGAAGTATTATCCGGAACTTTTATCTAAAATTAAGAATATAAATGATATCGAAATTAAAATAGATGTCCCAGATGAAGTTATAGTTAATACCTTGTTAAGATCTAGATGTATGCTTTCCTATAATCCTGGAGAGCATTTTGGAATAGTACCGATAGAAGCTATGGCTGCAGGTTGTCCGCCTATAGTAGCAGATGGAGGAGGGCAGAGAGAAACAGTAATACATGGCGAAACAGGATTTTTAGCTAAAACACCGAAGGATCTAATTATATATACGAAGAAACTTTTAATAGATGAAGAATTATTTAAAAATATGAGCGAAAAAGCAAGAATACATGCTGCAAAATTTGATAAAAAAGAATTCTGCAAAAAATGGATTCAATTGATACAAAATATAGTAGAAAAATGAATATACAATACTATTCATCGTTAATACTTGGATTTCTTCTATTCCCCTTCTTCTTGATGGGTTTTGATTGGTATGTATCTTTGAGTTTTCTGAATATTTCTAATGCCATTTTTAGAATTCTATTTGAGTATAGGTCTATCGTATTCTAATGTGTCTAACGTTAGCGAGTTAAGTCTATCGATTTTTTCTAGGAACTTCTTAGGCCAGATAGTAGCTCTTCTTCTACGCATATTTCTTTAGTGTATGATCCATATAGTATTATAGAATCAACTTTATACCTTCTTATTATTCTATTTTTGACTTCAGCTAGAAGTTTCTTTAAGGAGTTTCCATACAAATCTTACGACCCCATCCGCATAGTTTAACACTTCTTCAGCCCTCTTCGAGTGTAATATCCGTTCGATGTTTCCTCACCGAAAGCATTAAAATGTTTAGACGGTAAGCTCTATCTCCCTAATCGATAAACATAAAGCTTACCTAAATAATCGGTGAACTATTAAGCTACTAGAAATAATGTCCGTTCTAGAAACTGATAGATCGTCCTCCTAAACTCGATACATTATGTGATGGTAGCGTAGTGTTATAGTATACTAGCTTCCGCCATCTTCGATTAGCTATCTATAGCTAGATAAGATCTAGTAGTTTATGCTATATTCTTACTCTTTACAACGAATTCTCAGCATAGAAAGTCTTTAAAGCTTTGATAGTAGTTCTAGTTTTCACCGTTGTAGTAAGGATATTCATAGCCTTAACTGTACTTAGTGTAGGACTACCTTTGTCTAAAGCATAATAATACCCTGAGTATAGTTATAGTTTGTGCAGTTCGAAGATAAACTCATACTAGCTATCGATCAGGGTACGACTGGTACTAGGGCTATGCTTTTCGATGTTAGTGGCTCTCCTATTCGTGGTGGTTGGGCTTATATGGAGCATAGGCAGGTTTATCCTAGGCCTGGGTGGGTGGAGCATGATCCTATGGAGATATGGGGGAATACTAAGGCTGTCGTGAAGGTTGCTATCGAAGGTGCTGGTATCGATGTTCATCGTTTAGTCGGTATAGGTGTTACTAATCAGAGGGAGACGGTCGTCGTATGGGATGTTAGGAGTGGTTTACCTTTGTATAACGCTATCGTATGGCAGTGTAGGAGAACCTCTAGCCTCGTAGACTATTTGAGAGCGAACTACATGGATCTTATAGTCGATAGGACTGGACTAGTACCTGATCCATACTTCTCTGGTACTAAGATATGGTGGCTTCTAGATAACGTACCCGGTCTCAGAGTTAGAGTGGAGAGAGGTGGAGCTGTATTCGGTACTATCGATACGTGGATTATATGGAATATGACTCGTGGTTCTAGGGAGTGTTTAACACCTGATATGGGTGGAGCATACGTAACCGATTACTCTAATGCTTCTAGGACTATGCTATTCGATATACATAGGTTGGATTGGGATAGCGATCTACTAGAGGTTATGGGTGGTATACCTATGCATGCCTTACCTACCCCTAGGCCTTCATGCGATCGTGAATTCTACGGCTATACAGGCCCAGATTTCAGTAGAATTCTAAGCGGCGTCGAAGTTCCGGTGGCAGGGGATGCAGGTGATCAGCAATCCGCTTTATTCGGTCAAGCTGGGTTTGAGCTCGGCGATACTAAGTGTACCTATGGGACGGGGAACTTCATACTTACGAATACAGGTTCTAATCCTATAAGATCTAGGCACGGGTTGATATCTACAGTCTTCTATAGTCTCGAGAAGGGTAAAGCTGCGTATGCATGTGAAGGCAGCGTATTCGTAACGGGTGCAGCTATACAGTGGCTTAGGGATGGGTTGAAGATAATAGACTCCCCTTCAGAGGTTAACCTTCTAGCTGAATCAGCTGAGGATACTGGTGGAGTATACTTCGTACCCGCTTTTGTCGGATTGGGCGCTCCATACTGGGATATGTACGCTAGGGGGTTAATCATAGGTTTAACTCGTGGCACTGAAAGGAGGCATATAGCTAGAGCTGTACTAGAGTCGATAGCCTATCTTACTAGAGATGTAATCGAATCTATGCGTAGCGATACGGGTATAGATATACGTATGCTTAGAGCTGATGGAGGGGCTTCCAAAAGCGATTTCCTCGTGCAATTCCAAGCAGATATACTGGGTATAGATGTCGTTAGACCTACGGTGCTAGAGACTACATCCCTAGGAGCAGCTTACCTCGCAGGGTTAGCCGTAGGTTTATGGAGTAATCTAGACGATATCAGATCTAACTGGAGGGTTGAGAAGATGTTCAAGCCTAGGATGGATGAAGCTTATAGGGAGAAGCTCTATAAAGGGTGGAAATCTGCTGTTAGAAGAGCTCTAAATTGGGCTAAGGAGGTCCCATGGGCTTACGAGCTAGGTAGCTAGGGATCATATATGAGGATCCTAGTAATAGGATCAGGTATCGTAGGCGCATCTATAGCTCGTATAGCTAGTATGTATAGAGATCTAGATGTATATCTAGTCGAGAGAGAAGCTGATGTAGGTTGGGGGGCTAGTAAAGCTAATACGGGTATAATCCATCCAGGGCATGAAGAGGATCCTCGCCTATATCCGTTTAGAGCTAAGCTATGCGTAGAGGGTAATAGGCTTTGGAAGAGTTGGGCTAGAGATCTAGATATACCCATAAAGTTTCCGGGGGAGCTTATGCTAGTTTTCGAAGGATTCGAAAGCGAGGCTAGAAGATATATCGATCTAGCTAGGATTAACGGTATACCCGGCGTTAGATTATTGTATCATGATGAAGTGGAGAGGATGGAGCCTTTGATAAGCGACGAAGCGGTAGCGGCGGTATGGGCTCCTACAGCTGGCATTATTTCGCCTATAGATGCCGTTATAGCTCTGGTAGAGAACGCTGTATCAAACGGTATTAAACTATTAACGGAGACCGAGGTTAAGAGAGTTATAGTATCTGATGGTAGGGTTAGAGGCGTCGAGACAAATATAGGCTTCATAGGAGCTGATATAGTCGTAAACGCTGGAGGTATACATGCGGATGAGATAGCTAGGACTGTAGGTCTCAGTTACAGGTTGAAACCTAGGAAAGGCGAATACATACTATTCGATAGCTTCGTAGAAGCTAAGCCTAAACATATAATCCACCCGGTACCTACGTCTATAACTAAAGGAGTCTACATAGTGGAGACTGTAGAAGGAAACCTTATGATAGGACCTACAGCCGTAGATCTACTAGAAGATGCTAAGGATGATACATCTACATCGACCGAAGGATTATCCAAGTTGTTAAGCGAAGCCTCTAGACTCCTAAAAGAGCTTCCACCCAGAGATAGGATAGTGAAGTTCTTCGCAGGAGTAAGACCAGAACCTCCAAACGGAGATTGGATAATAGAAGCCTATACAGATCCATGGGGTTTCGTGGATGTAGCAGGTATAAGATCCCCAGGGTTAACGGCTGCTCCAGCTATAGCTCTACATGTATTCAACCTCATACGCGAGAGATATGATTTGAAGCTTAAAGTTAAAGATTCATGGAATCCACATAGGAGGGGTATAGCTAGGATTAAGGATAAGCCTAAACAGCTTATCAAGAGACTCGTAGAGGAAGACTCAAGGTACGGTAGCATAGTATGCTGGTGTAACATGGTTTCGGAAGCTGAGATCTTGGAAGCTATAGGTAGGATGAAGTCTATAGGCTTGAAGACGATAACCCTGGATGGAGTTAAATTCAGATCTAAAGCTATGTATGGATTCTGTCAGGGGAGTTTCTGTAGAGCTAGGATAGCCTATATCGTATCTAAGATCGAAGGTATACCTCTATGGGATGTTAGGGTTAATTCTACCGAATCTAAGCTTGGGGTTGGAGACGTGAAATCCCTCGTTAAAGGTGGATCCTATGACTAGATACGATACGATCGTAATCGGTGGAGGACCTGCAGGTCTATCAGCTGCTCTCAAGCTTAAAGCTAAGGGTTTCGACTCGCTTGTGATCGAGAGCGGGGATAGGATAGGCGGTATACCACTCCAATGTATACATCCAGGTTTCGGTCTACACTATCTAGGTGAAGATCTAACGGGAACTGAATTCATACACAGACTTATAGGTATGGTTGAGGATCAAGGTGTTGAATACAGGGTTAGATCCCATGTAGTCAGGGTTAAACCTTCCAGAACCGGTTATCCGTATAAGCGTATAGAAGCTGTATCACCATATGGATTTATAGAGGTGGAGACTCCGATCCTAATCTATACAGCTGGTGCTAGGGAGAGAACTATATTCGAGATAGGTGTCACGGGTGAAAGGTTATCAGGAGTATTCACAGCTGGTGAAGCTCAAGCGTATATGGATATCTTTGGCATCCTACCTGGGAGTAGGATAGTTATCATAGGATCTGGCGATGTAGGACTTATAATGGCTAGGAGGTTCGCATTGGAAGGTGCTAAAGTTGAAGCTGTAATAGAGATGATGCCTTGGCCTGGAGGTTTAACTAGGAATATAGTTCAATGCCTACTAGATTACGATATACCACTACTATTAAGCAGGATGGTTGTTAGATTGGAGGGTAAGCGTAGAGTTGAAGGCGTCGTTACAGTCAGGGTTGATGAAGATCTTAACCCTATACCTGGAAGCGAGGAGCTTATAGAATGTGATACAGTAGTGGTATCAGCAGGATTAACACCTAACGTAAGGCTTCTAGAGGGCCTTGGCTTAGCGATGGATCCATCGACTAGAGGGCCCATAGTCGATGATTACCTAGAATCTATCACGTATCAAGGGATATTCATAGCAGGTAACGCTTTAGTTGTAAACGATCTGGTAGACTATGTAGTCGAGCAGGGTGAATCCGCCGCGGAGGGTGCGTCGATACTACTATACGAAGGTGTTAAGCCTAGAAGCTATGTACGTATAACTAAAGGACGTAACGTCAGGTTAATCGTACCGCAGTATCTAAGCTGTGAGAAGGATGCAGTCCTGTATATGAGGGTTCAGAAGCCTGAATATGATGTGAAGGTATGCTTCGAAGAGATATCTAGAGAGTTTAGATACCCTGTGGTGAGACCTGCAGAGATGATCAGGTTAACGCTTAGAAGAAGCGATTTAGAGGATCTCAGAAGGTTGGATAGCCTAACCGTGGAGGTTAAACGTGTATGAGCATAGATGCGGTCGAACGTAGACTTACATGTATAGTATGCCCTATAGGATGCATCGTAACGGTGAGGGTATCCGGGGATAGGTTAGAGGCTTCAGGCTACCTTTGTAGTAGAGGTTTAGATTACGCTAGACAGGAGGCTTTAGATCCTAGGAGGATAGCGATAACCGTCGTAAAGGTCAGATACGGGGATATACCTGTAGTTTCCGTCAAGACTGATAGACCGATACCTAGAAGGTTTGTTAGAGAGGTAGCTAAGCTGGCTGCATACATAGAAGCCGAAGCACCGATAGAGTTGGGACAGATACTCTTAGAAGATATACTAGGAACCGGAGCGAACCTAGTAGCTACAAGACCTGTTAGAAGAATAGAATGAAAAGTTTACCCCTCAGAATAGATTCATACCTCCATCAAACTATCCTCGTAGGCTACTATCTAATGTTACTACTATCTAATGTTAGAAGGTCTTCTCATATTCAAGTATCTGATGGATAGATTGAACCGCCTCAACTTGTATTCAAGCATAAATCGAAATATTCTCCTTATCTCGTTTAGCCAGTTTCTGTTCCGCTCAGAATCCCGCATCTGGTATTTCAGATTTTCTAGAACCCCCTCATAGAAGATGTCGATGGAGCAAGTATATCTTTTTATCACCCCCATCCCACACTAGAAGAGAAGTGATAGCCTATCTAGAATTTAACGGTGAGGTTTAAGGCTGTGAGGGATACCTCTCTTGAAGAAGGGAAGAGATTCGGGTTAGATGATATTAGGGATCTGATAGATCTCTATATTGATATGCTTAAGGAGCATTATAAGGATAGGCTTATCTCTATCGCTATCTTCGGATCTACTGTTAGAGGAGAAGCTAGGACGGATAGCGATATAGATATGCTCATCGTCGTCGAGGGTCTATCGGAGGATATTGGGGAGAGGGTTAGGGAGGTATCGAGTATAAAGTTTAGGCTTAAAGAGTTTAAGAGCTATTGGGAAGGTTACCGTGAAGGGAAGCCTCGCCTAATATCCGAGGTGATATTAACGCCAGAGGAGGTTTCAAGGCATCCACCTATACTGCTAGATATAGCTCATGAAGGCGTGATTCTCTACGATGAAGATAGGTTTCTAGAAGGGGAGCTTGAGAAGGTTAGAAGGAAGCTTGAAGAGCTAGGAGCTAGAAGGGTTAAAGGTAAAGCGGGTTGGTACTGGATACTTAAGCCGGATGCTAAGCTGGGTGAGGTGATAAAGATTTGATAAACGTAGAGATGGCTAAAGATTACGTCTTCAGAGCGAAAAGATGTCTCAGAGAAGCTAGGTTAGCTCTCGATGAAAATGATGCTGCCTCGACTATCAGGAGGTCGCAGGAAGCTTTAGAGCTTATAGTTAAAGCTCTCCTCAGGTTGATAGGTATAGAGTATCCTAGATCCCACGATGTAAGCGATGTACTATTAGAGTGGAGGGATAAGCTACCTAGAGAACTTAAAGATAGAATCGAAGATCTAGCAAGCTTAATCTCAGAATTAGCTTCTATCAGAGGCCCTGCATTCTATGGATATGAGAGGGAAGGTATAACTGCAAGCTAAGCCTTCAGCTTAGAATATGCGAGAGGGGTTTTCGGTAGAGTCGAGGAATATATCTCATATATCGGAGCCATAATAGATAGATGCATCAAAGAAATACTTTGTTAAAATGGATACGCTTCGGGTTTAACACATAGTCGATAAGTATCTTTCAAGCTATTTAGTTAGCTATATGAAATAATCATTAATGAGCAATCCTAAGCATACAAAGATCAAAGTATGGCTAATAGAGTGAATACTTGTATAATCGTATCTATACGTTTAAACCTACGATTACGTATAATCATTGAGGTGGATAAAAATATTTAAACGCTTCATACCCTTAGAGATTAGATCCGTATGTCTACCCCAAGCTGCATTAGGCCAACCATAGCTTTAGCCGAAGGTTTAGATAGTATATTCTACTGTTGGATCCGTAGGCTTGCCGTCGAAGGGTATGTCGAGGAGTTCGAATCGGTAGACCCTACCAGATACTTTTCGATCGATTGGAGGGAATCGAAATACACTGTATTCACATCGGCTAGGTATGTGAAACCTAAAGGTATACAGACCGTATCCCTTAGATCTAAAAGATGCTTCAGTTACGGTGTATTCGAGATCGAAACTAAGCTTAAACCTATGGATGGCGGTCCGATGCTATGGTTTGGATTCGAGATCGATGATCTATTCAGAGGTGGTGTTGCACACTTCATGTTCGATACGAGTAGAAGAATCCTATACGGATATACTGGTAGGAGATGGACTGTATCATTTCAGATACCTCTACCAGATGGGTATAGTGAGGAGAGGCATAGCTATATGGTAGCCGTTAAGAAGTGGCTGATTATTCATATTGTTGATGGATCTATAAGAGGTTTAACCGTATCCAGCTGGGTTGATGGATGTAAACCTTCTACGATATATAACGGACCGCCATATACTCTATGCATATCTCCAGCTCCTCCACCCCCATCTATGCCTATACTGATAGATATAGATGGAGCCGGTGATCTAGAATATGTATGGGAGGATATACATCCATGGCTTATAAGAATTACAGATGGAGATCCAGATGTACCTGTAAAGCTTAACCTATATTCATGGGGATCTAGATCGATATGGATGGATAAACCTGTAGATGAACGTGAACTATCGACACCGATACCTGGATTACAGAGAAGATCTGTAGCGATACTATCGGTAGATAAACCTGGATGGGTTAGGGTTGAAGCTTTAACGGAGCCTGAATATGGGTGGAGTGTATATGCCAGCTATAGGCTTAAACCCTTGGAGGCGAACCGTATAGAATTCGATTACGGGCCCTATGCCTACCGACTACTATACGAACCTGATACGAGTCCTGCTAAGATAATGTACGGATACACCATGCTAACGTAGCTTGGTAGCTTTACGCTGTATGCTTAAAAGAATAGATTGTATCCTTTCACGATGCTTTGCTATCGATACAGCTATAGCCGTAGCTATAGCTACTAAAGCTATGTATGGCGAATAAATGTAGAGCATATACCTAAACTCTCTACTTTCGTAAAACATCAATGTTCTATCTCTAAGGTTTTCATCCATGAAATCTAGTATTCGTACGGCTACAAGCTCCATAGGTAGGTTATGCCCTGCATCGTACCAGTAGACCTTCTTAGGGTCTCTTGCACGTATAAAGAGCTGTCTACCAGCCTCAGCCGGTACTATACGATCATACCTACCCAGATGGAATACGATAGGATTAGGAGAAAACCTGGCTATGAAGTTTAACGGATCTATAGGGTTGAGGATCCTCTGAAGCTCATCATACGTTATACCCTGCTCCTCTAGATACTTTCTTATAGGAGGTATAGCTGGATGCTCACTCTCTCTAACCATGAGGCTCATATTACCCCCAGCTACTACTAGAGCTGCGGCTTTTATCCTAGGCTCCACGCCTATGAATATCGCCCCTATTATACCACCCATACTACCGCCTATATATCCTATCCTCTCGGTATCGATTTCAGATCTAGTTTCGAGATAATCTACAGCTCTCCTTAGATCCAATACCGTCTGTATGAACCCTCTAATGGTATCATTTATATCTGTAGAGTATAGTGCCTTCCCTTCCTCCCTTCTCTCACCGTGATACTCTGCATCTACGGATATGAAAGCATAACCTTCGGTAGCCGCTATATCGATTAGAGCTAGAGCATCCTCCTTAGATCCACCATAACCATGTAGGAGAACTATGCATGGAACCCTACTTTCAACTTTAGGTATCATAAAGAGTGCTGGAACCCTCTCAGAGTTAACGGAATCGAAATACACCTTATAGAGCCTATACCTATCAGTATCAGCTATCAGTGTCTCATAGACATTGAGCGGTAGACTTTTATCATAACCATATAGAGCTATATACTCTTCATACTCTTCCAAGCTACTATCATGGGATGCAATGAATCTAACTAAGTATGGATAGATGATGTTTAACATTACTATGGAAGCTAATAGTAATCCAAGTAACTTCATACAAATCCTAAGATCTATACGGCCAAGGTAATCTTTATAAGGATGTAGTCCTCTTTCCGCTAGGAAAAAGTAGAGCATTTACACGATAACATAAATGGTTCATTCGATCATGAAGTGAGGATGCTAGCCGAAAGAGTACTGAGTACCGTAATTTAAGTTAGATCGAAAACGATGGAATCTAGGAGATGATATCCCGCTTAAAGGTTTAGCGTAGTTAAATCTTCTAACGTCTTCAATAACCACACCCTCCTCTTCCTAGCCTCTTCAACGGCATCCTCAGTAGCCCACATCGTATATACAACCTTCAATATCCTCCCCCTCAGGTATTCTGGATACCTCTTCTTAAGCGCATCGATCTTTTCGTCTACAGAGCTAACTATTCTAGCACCAGCCCTCGTGGAAGCTTCACCTACTATACATAGATCGTCGGTCGCTCCGTAGATGTTAATCTCTAAACCGGGTAGTATCAACCTGGAAAGCTCAACGTCTATACCGATCCTTCTAAGTTTATAAGCTATAACCTCCCAAGCCTCTTCCTCAAGCGTCAGAGAGGTTCTCTCTATGTAAGTTCTAACTTCGGCAAGCTCCCTCCTAATATCTCTAATCTCGCTAATGATCTCGTTAAACTTCTTATCATGTTCCTCAAGTCTAGCTACGACTTCACTAAACTTCTTATCATGTTCCTCAAATCTGGCGGTATGCTCTTTTAAGACAGCAACTATCTCGTTAAACTTCTTATCATGCTCTTCGAATCTAACGGTATGCTCCCTCAGTATACTGAGTATCTCGTTAAACTTCTCATCATGTGCATCTAACCTTCTAATAACCTCCTCTAATCCTATCAGACCAGCTACAGCATACCGGAACTCTCTATCCTTCTCTAAAAGATCTAGAATCCTCTCCTTTAACGCCAATCCAAATAGTAAGATGGATAATCTCATACTTAAAAAGATTCATCCTAGAGATGTATCCACCGGGAGCTAGGGTCATAGTAGATAGAGCTGATAACTCTGGAATAATCCTCTCGGGTATATCGTTTATATCCGCTCCTAGCTAAGCCAAGGTATACTGAAACCCCTGTAGAGTCACGATAAAGCTTTAATAGTTTCATATATAGGTTCTTGATAGCGTCGTATCGAGCTATGCTTAGAATGTATAGAGTCGTAGTGGATTTCGTTAGAAGTTTGGATAAAAGGTTCAAGCTTATGGTAGCAGCCATGGGTGTACACCAGTTAGCTTTTAACTTACCTGCAAACTATAATCAGCTGTATGTCGTAGGTCTTGGAGCGAACCCTGTAGAGTTAGGATTCTTGAGTAGTCTAGGTGGGTTCATCTCCTCGATAGTATCCGCTCCGATTGGGTGGATGATAGATAGGTATGGTGTTAAGAGGATGGTTGTATACGGTTTACTCATATCGATGCTGGTCGCTATGATGTACTATACGGCTTCAGATTGGTTTATGCTTATACCCGCCGTTATGCTAGCTGAGCTCGGCTTTAGGATGATAATACCCCTAGCAGACCTGATATTCATGGATATAGTAGAATCTACAAGTAGAGCTCAAGCTATAGCTCTATCTAGGACCGTATGGGCTATACCTTCGATGATATCTCCTATGGTCGCGGCTACTATCGTAGCTAGCTTCGGAGGTATATGTGTCGAAGGTATAAGGCCCCTATACCTAACGCAAGCAGTCATCCTAGCTTTGGTAGCCCTCTCACTCTATGTAAAGCTCGAGGAGACACATGTATCAACCAGGAGTAGAGGTAGAAGTGAATCTACAGGTATATTAGACGGGTTTAGAGAAATAATTCATATGGGTAGAAGGTTTATCTTATGGCTAATAGCTATGGGTCTATGGAGGTTCTCTATCGGTATATCTATGCCATACATACCTCTATGGATGGTTCAAATCAAAGGTGCAGATCCC
Organism: Candidatus Bathyarchaeota archaeon; assembly: GCA_025058595.1. GTDB lineage: Archaea > Thermoproteota > CALKCG01 > B24 > DRYS01 > DRYS01. The sequence goes on along the minus strand of JANXEK010000030.1, from coordinate 1,823 downwards.
TATATACTAGGTGCTATAGGAACTATAGGTTTAGCTTCATCAGCTTTGATGCAAATGCCTATAGGTGTATTAGCCGATAGGGTTGGACGTAAGAAGGTATTCTTCGCTATAAGACCCATAGTCTACTTAGGCACCATACTATTGCTCCTAGCCCCATCACCCTATATACTGGTAGCCGTAGGACTTTTAGGAGCTATAGGACTTATGGGCGGCTTCTCAGCTTTAAGCTTCACGCCGTTCGTAACTATGCATTGGGAGATGGTTCCAGCTGAGATGAGGGGTAGATGGTTCGGTTTATCGGGTTTATTCGAATCTATGGCTATAGCGGGCTACATACTTGGAGGATACCTATGGAGCTACGGATACATGGAGCTAGTTTTACTACTCCCGGTAGCTATAGAGCTACTATGCATAATACCTATAGTATACACTACTCCGGAAACATCGATACGTAATCAAAGTAGTATACCGTCGTAACAGAGCCGTCTATCCTATTCTCGACTCTCCCAATCATACCACTCGGCAACTTCGATATAGGATTCAGCAAGATCTTTAGTTAGCGAAGCAAGTCTGAGAGAATCCTTTTATATCCCTCCTAGAAGTTCCCTATCTACTATGAAAGGTATGACAACCTATAAATCCTCCTGAAGGACTCTCCGACGATAAGTGATGCTGTATCCGTTCACTCCTCCCAACATTTACATCCATCACTTCCATAAAACTTTCCAACCCCATCATATACCAAGTTAGCATATTCTAGACATCGAATTCTGATAGATTATGAGCGGTAAGCTACCGGAAACGTCGATGCATCGATCTTAACCGTGCACTCTGCTTTATCGATATAAACTCTAAATATGCCCGGCACTCTAATTTTCGATGTATAGCTATGGATTACAAAGAGTATCTATCCCTGCTGCCTGGACCCGTATTAGTTCCACGTAGGGTTATGAATGCTATGCTAAAACCTATCATAAATCATAGAGGTCGTGAATTCAGAGAGCTATACGCTAAGCTACAGGAAGGGTTAAAGTATCTATTCAAAACCAAGAATTTCGTAACGATACTCTCAGCTTCAGGTACGGCCGCCGTTGAGTTCGCCGTAGCTAACACTATATCTGACGGTGATAGAATCCTATTGATAGATACAGGCTTCTTCTCAGGTGTTAGGGCTTCTAGGACGATAGAAGCTTACGGTGGTATACCTATACATCTGAAGGCCCCTCTAGGATCCGCTCCAACGTATGATGATGTTAAGAAAGCCTTAGATGAGTATAGGGCTCTCAAAGCTATACTGATAGTCTATAGCGAGACATCTACAGGCGTACTCGTAAAGGATCTGAGGGATATCTGTATAGAAGCTCACAGGAGAGGATTAATAACGATAGTAGATGCCGTATCTGCTGCAGGCGGTGTAGATCTTATGGTCGATGATTGGTGTATAGATCTATGCGTTTCTGCTAGCCAGAAATGTCTCGCAGCACCTCCAGGATTATCTTTCATATCTGTTAGCGATAGGATTATAGAGGAGGCTTACAGATGTAAACCTAGAAGCTTATACCTAAGTCTTAGAGAGTACATAGATTACGGTTTGAATAACGAGGTACCGTTCACCCCATCTATACCTCTTATCTACGCTTTAAGCGAAGCCCTCGATATGCTGATCGAGGAGGGGCTTGAGAATCGTATAGCTAGACATAGAGTTTTATCTAAAGCATTCTACAACGGTTTAGAGACGCTAGGCTTTAAACCTCTACCTAAGCTAGAATATAGATCTCCGACTCTAGTAGCCGTAGAGCCTCCTGAGGATGCATCCGTAGATA
>JANXEK010000002.1 GCA_025058595.1 Candidatus Bathyarchaeota archaeon | reverse complement strand
GACGCTAACGGTACCCTAGCCTCTCGTTGGATGGTAGAGAAGTATACTGTTAAGCCAGGCTTCATAATGCCTATCATCGAGCCGGGAACCTATGCTTTCAAGCTTATCCTCGAGGGCGGAAAATACTGGGATGGTACACTTAAGGATGCGCCTTTAACGACTGCTTCAGACTCTGTTAAGGTTGTCAATGCTTTCAAAGAGTTTAAGGTTTTAGTCGATAAGGTTGATGAGTTAACAGAGATCGTTAAAGCTATGCGTGTCACGTTAACATCTGTAGATAGGAATGTAGCTACTTTGATTACGGATACCGGTGTTATCAAAGCTGATGTTTCAGCTTTGAAGAGCCTCATCGAGAGGATGGGCGGTACATTGACGGATATAAGCGGTGGTATAGCTACTATAAGGACCGATGTAGGTACGATTAAAGCTTCTGTAGATGCGTTATCGCCTAAGATCGAAGCTATTAGAGGCGATATAGTTAAGATATCGACTTCTGTAGGAGAGATACTGGCGAACCTAGAAGCTATAGAGCCTGTAGTAAAGGATATAAGGGGTGGCGTCGCTACGGTATCCACTAAGATAGATACGTTGACGGGTAGGGTTACGACTATAGATGGTAACGTAGCTACTGTGAGGACGGATGTAGGCGATGTAAAGGCTAGGGTAACCGAGCTTGCAGGTGTACCTGGAGCTATAGGCACGGTAACTATGGCTGTATGGATAGCAGTAGTGCTTTCGCTCGTAGCAGCTATATGCTCCATAATATCGCTAGTACAGCTACGTAAGAAGATAGCAGGTTAGAATACCGTATCCAGGTAGGGCTACCGAAAACCCAACCCCCCCCATTTTTCCCATTCGTCCCTCAACTACAGGATAGGCTACCCCCATATCTATACCTCTAGATCTATTCTACGAGAACCTCCATAAACCTAGGATCCTACCTTCTTAAATTTCGCTATAACTATACCCCTAGTATACTCAGCTCTATCCGTCTCGTATCCTAACGCAGACATAACGCCTTCGAATATCGATAGTAGCAGCCTCGTAGCTTCTGATGATAGGTTCGAAGCTATGAACCTGAATAGTATATGATCTCCGCCCCCCTCTATAGATACATCTACCGGCGATAATAGCATCGACGTTAGTAGGCTTCTAAGAGCATCTACAGGATCTTCGAATTTAACCGAGATATACCTTCCATACCAGTATCCAGATTCGTATGCATCCATATAAACCTCCTCCAGCCTCTCTCTATCTATCCTAGCTAGTATAGAGTTGAGCAGGTTTACGGGTGTGAGCATTATGCCTGCGCTTCTATGCATAGAAGCTATCGTATAGGATCTAACGGCATCCTTCATGGATCCGCCATCGCTATATATCCTAACGACATCGGCTAATACATCTGATATGAACGATGATAGGGTTCTACCCTCCCTGTTAGATATCTCCATAAGCTTATCTACTATATCGGCTTGTACGAATACGAGCTTCCTATCCTGAGGACGTGATGGCATAGCTAACTATCCTTTAACCTCGATCCTTATCCTTATAAATCCTTTATCGACCTCGGAATCCAGCTTATCGAAACCTAAGCCTACGAGTATACCTCTAAGGAGCGATTCGAGTAGCAGGCTATAGTTTAACGTGAATCTGGAACTGAAGCATAGCAGTATAGCTTCGCCATCCCTCTTTTCGAACTTAAACTCTGATATATTCCACATCAACCTAGACAATACAGATATAGGCTCATCTATACTCGAAGCCGCCGATAAATACTTGGATATCCATAAACCGGTTTCGAACCAGCTCTTCCTAAGCCTATCAGAGAATCCTGATTCGAAGCATAGATCTATAAGCTCGTAGAGTAGGTTCTCAGGTATAGGTGTAAACCCAGACCTCCTACCATAATCTATAGATCTATACTCATCTAGAAGGCGTCTAACGCTGAGACCCCCCTCCTCTATCTCCAGGATGGATTCGAGTATATCGTTAAGCATAGAGTAAACGGTTACGCCTCTCCCATCAGCTAAAGCTTTAAGCCTATCGGCTAGATCCACCCTAGCTGCAAGCATCTTCCTATCAGGCAAAGATCGTAAACCCCCTGTTGAATAGGACTCGATAAACCTATCATAGCGTCAAAGGATTTAAAATTTGATGGAGCCACTAATAGCATCTATCCTGTAAACCTTATATCCCTAGAATTATCTATCTATCTCCATCGGTGAACCTTGGCGGTCTACGTTCTAAGGGTGGTTAAGCCTGAATGGGTGGATAACGTGTATAGCGAAGGCGTATACTACGGATCAGTTAGACGGGTATTCGAACCTGGTGATACCGTACTATTCTTCTCTAAGGTCGGAGGTCTAGGTGACGCCTTCATAGGCTACGGCGTAGTGGAATCGTTCCATAGGAGAGTGGATCTACCGGAGGATATAGCTTCAAGATTCCAGCAGCATCCTTGGAGGTGGCTCGTAAGATTCGATCCCTTAAGGCTGGTAAGATTCAGCGACCCTATACCTTGGGGTAGACTGGTAGAGTTAGGCGTTATACCTGGGGGCGCTAGGGGTAGATGCCTCCATGGACGTAAGCTTAAGGATGGAGAGATCGGTGCTTTGAATCGTATATGTAAGATATGATACGTGAACTTATATCCTCTAACGATACGATCATCTATATAGCTGGTAAGGTGGTATGGGGATGGTTAAGGTTAGGGTGGATCAAGATCTCTGTATAGGTTGCGGTCTCTGCGAATCGCTATGCCCAGAGGTATTCAGATTGACCGCTGAAGGTAAATCTGAAGTGGTGAATCCTAACGGATGCGATGGATGCGATTGTAGAAGCGTAGCCGATCAATGCCCTGTATCGGCGATAATAGTCGAGGAATAGCCAAGTATAACTTACAACCATAAATAGGCTCCGACTACTATTTATCTACCTTCTACAGCTATAAGATCTGGTGTGGGTGAATGGAGCTACTTCAAACCTGAGAAGAGAGGCTTCTATCTATCCATACTCATACCTGGGAGTCTCGTAGACGAGGAGAGTCATCTACGAGATAAGACGTTTAAGGTAGGCTTGATAGGTAGAGCTGCAGCCGTATTCAGGGTCGATGAGGTATGCGTATACAGGGATCTATACGGTGTTACCGATCAGAGTAGATCTGTGAACCTTATAGCATCTATACTAAGATACATGGAGACCCCGCCGCATCTTAAACGTAAGCTTATGGGTTTAAAGCCTGAGCTTAGATACGCAGGTATACTACCGCCTCTAAGATTACCTAGCCATACGCCTCCTAAGAGGATCGATGAAGCAATCTCAGGTGAGGTTAGGGAAGCTGTGGTAGAGAGGGGTGGGGGTGAATGCTACGTAGATGCAGGTTTCGATAAACCTGTGAGGCTTATAGGTGCATCCCCTCCGAGCGGATCTAGGGTTACGGTTAGGATAATCGTAGATAAGGGTGAAGTGTACTGTAAGCTTATAGATCCATCTAAGCTTAGATTCTACTGGAGCTTCCAGGTATCGACACCCGATAAACCTTTGAAGGATATACTTGAAGATTATCGTAGTAGAGGGCTTGTTATAGCTACATCCAAGTATGGTGATCCGATCGAGCTTTTGATCGATGAACTCTCATCTAAGCTTCTATCCTCTAAGAGTCTAGCCGTAGCATTCGGATCACCTAGGGAGGGTTTGAGGGAGATAGCCGGTAGGCAGGGGTTTAAGCTTAGAGACTACGTAGACTATATCGTTAACACTATACCTGAGCAAGGCACATACACTGTTAGGACCGAGGAAGCTGTATACGCAACCCTAGCTATATTGAACCTTATATCCTCAGCTAGATACGGCTAACCTTTATATCCAGGGTAGTCTGCCTTACTAGGCTAGCGAAGGTAGAAAGTATCATGGGTAGAAGGAAGAAGAGAGCACCTAGACGTGGTAGCCTAGCGTTCATACCTAGAGGTAGAGCTGAATCTATAAAGCCTAGCGTAAAGTACTGGCCGGATCCACCCCTAGCTAGCCCATCGCTACTAGGTTTCCCAGGATATAAAGCCGGTATGACCCATGTATTCATGATAGAAGATGAACCTACGGTGTATAGGGGTAGGGAGGTCTCCCATCCGGCTACGATAGTGGTTACACCGCCTATCAAGGTTATGGCTGTAAGATTGTATGCGGATACCTTAGATGGCTTTAAAGCTTTAACAGAGGTTTGGCATCCAAACCTATCGAAAGATTTATGGCGTAACTTCAATACGCCTAAGGAATACGATTTCCAAGCTAAACTCAGAGAATTCGAGGAGGCTAGGAGCTTCGCAGGCGAGGTTAGGGTTATAGTCGGAGCTTCACCTAAACTCGCAGGTCTATCTAAGAAGAAGCTAGATCTCATCGAGGTTAGGGTGGGTGGTGGAGGTATATCTGAAAGGATAGATTACGCTCTATCCATCCTCGGGGGGGAGGTTAGGGTGAGCGATGTATTCAAACCCGGCCAGTATGTAGATGTATCGGCTGTCACTAAGGGTAAAGGGTTCCAGGGGGAGGTTAAACGCTGGCATGTACATAGGCTGCATCATAAGACTAGGGAGGGTATTAGGGGTGTAGGTACGCTCGGCCCGTGGACTCCTGCTAGGGTTATGTACACCGTACCTAGACCAGGCCAGCTTGGATTCCACCTTAGATGCGAATACAATAAACGTATACTCATGATAGGTAGCGATGGAAGCCTAGTCACTCCTCCAGGTGGGCTTACAGGCTTCGGTGTAGTGTCTACGGAGTATGTTCTATTGAAGGGTAGCAGCCCTGGGTCTAGGAAGCGCCTCGTATTCTTGAGGTATCCTGCCAGACCCCCCAGCGTGATACCCGCCGAGCCTCCCAAGATAACATACATCTATAGAGGAGGGTAGATATTTTGGCCGTAGAGCTTATACCCATATTCAACCTTGAAGGTGTTCAAGTAGATTCTCTAGAGAAGCCTAGAATATTCTCCTATCCGGTCCATACATTCCTGGTAAGAAGGGTTGTCGATATACTACAAACTCATAGGAGACAGAGGCAGGGTAGGGATCCTATGGCTGGTAAACGTACATCTGCCGAATCTCTAGGCCCAGGCTATGGTCTAGCTAGGGTTCCTAGGATACGTGGCACCTATAGAGCTGCGTTCGTAACCATGGCTGTTAAAGGTAGATCAGCTCATGCACCTACATCGATGAGGATCGTATATAAGAGGGTTAACAGGAAGGAGAGGCGTCTAGCTCTCGTATCCGCTATATCCTCTACAGGTATACCTGAGCTGGTAGCTAAACGTGGACATGTGATCGAAGGTGTTAAGCATATACCGTTGGTAGTCGTAGACGATATAGAGGCTATAAACTCTACTAGGGTAGCTAAGGATATCTTGAAGAAGCTTGGTTTATGGGGAGATATCGTTAGGGTTCGTAGAGGTTCTAGAGCTAGGAGCGGTAAACCTAGGCTTAGGGGTAGGGTTAAACGTGTAGGTAGGGGGCCACTCATAGTCGTATACGAGGATAGAGGTGTCGGTTTAGCTATGCGTAACATACCTGGTGTAGATGTAGTGGAGCTTAGAAACCTAAACCCTGAGCATCTAGCTCCAGGAGGATGCCCGGGTAGGCTTACGGTTTGGAGCCTCTCAGCTTTCAGGAAGCTAGACGAGGTAGCCGGGGAGGTGTATATGGCTTATGCCTAGTATCGATGAACAGCTTAAAGCTAGGAGGGTTATCCTATACCCGATAACATCGGAGAAAGCTATGAATATGATAGAGAGGGAGAATACGATAACGTTCGCTGTAGATATCAAAGCATCTAAGAGCGATGTGAAGAGAGCTGTAAAGATACTATACGAGGTTGAAGTCGAAGATATACGTACGATTATAACTCATAAAGGCTATAAGAAGGCATACATCAGGTTAGCCGAAGGCTACTCTGCTTCAGATCTAGCTATAAAGCTGGGTATGATATAGAGGGTGTAAGCTTATGGGTAGACGTATACGCGCACAGAAGATAGGTAGGGGTTCACCGCCTTGGAGGGCTCCGACGCATAGAAGGATAGCCCCGGTGAGGTACCCACAGATAGATAAGCCGATGAAAGGTTTGGTAGAGGAGCTTCTCCACGAACCTGGACGTGGGGCTCCCGTAGCGAAGATAAAGCTCGAAGATGGAAGGCTATTCTACAACGTAGCGGTAGAATCCCTCAGGGTAGGCGATGTAATCTATATAGGTGGTGGAGGGTTGAGTATAGGATCGATAATCCCCCTCAGAGATATCCCAGACGGCTCCGTAGTATGCAACATAGAGTGTAAACCGGGGTCTGGAGGTAACCTTGCCAGGTCATCCGGAGCCTACGCTACGATTCTAAGCCATGCAGGCGGGTACGTAACGCTCCAACTTCCATCAGGTAAGATCGCAGTCATACCTGAGGAGTGTAGAGCAACCTTAGGCGTCGTAGCGGGGGGTGGACGTGTGGAGAAACCATTCCTGAAAGCTGGGGCGAAGATGAAGTGGATGAGGGTTAAAGGTAGGAAGTGGCCTAGGGTTAGAGGGGTCGCTATGGCCGCAGTACACCATCCACACGGTGGCGGTAGACATCAGAGCGAGGGTCATCCCACCACGGTATCTAGGACCCTACCACCGGGAGCTAAGGTTGGTCATATTTCTGCTAAGAGAACTGGCAAGAAGTAGTTGGGAAACCCTTATATCTAGCTTATCATCTAGATCGGTTTAGCGACGGATTATGCCTCGTGAGTTTGTCTATAGAGGGTATACGTGGAGTCAGGTTAAGGATATGTCTAGCGATGAGTTCATCAAGCTTCTACCATCGAGGCAGAGGCGTAGCCTTACGAGGGGTCTTAAACCTGAACAAGTGAAGCTTCTAGAGAAGATAAACCTAGCTATCAAGGGAGAGTATAGTAAGCCTATAAAGACTTGCTGTAGGGATATGGTGATACTTCCCAAGATGGTCGGTCTAACGATACACGTACACGACGGTCATAAATTCGTCCCTGTAACGATAACCGAGAAGATGGTAGGCCGCTATCTAGGGGAGTTCGTACCTACGAATAAACCTGTGAAGCATGGAACGCCGGGTGTAGGTGCTAGTAGGGGATCTATGTACGTACCGCTTAAGTAGCGATATATTATCCGGATGTAACGTTTTTACCTCTAGCCGTCGGCATTAATCTAGTTCAATGAACCGTAGAGGTTTATTCATAGGTAGATTCCAGCCGTTCCATATAGGTCATCTTAAAGCCGTATACTGGATACTCGATAGGGTTGATGAGCTTATAATAGCTGTAGGTAGCGCGCAGTATAGCCATACCCTCCAGAACCCTTTCACAGCAGGTGAAAGGCTTGAGATGATAAGAGCATCCCTGATATACGATGGTATAGATCTATCGCGGATAATAACCGTAACTATACCGGATATACATGTACATAGCCTATGGGTTAAACTAGTAGTCTCCCTCTCCCCCAGATTCCATATAGTATACTCTAACGAGCCTTTAACTCGTAGGCTATTCGAAGAGGAGGGGTTCAACGTAGAGGGTATACCTTTCTTCGATAGAGAGGTCTATAGCGCTACAGAGGTTAGGAGGCGTATACTCGAGGATGGAGATTGGAGAAGCCTAGTACCTAGCGTCGTAGCTAGACTTATAGACGAATTCAAAGGTGTGGAGCGTATAAAGAATCTAGCTAGAACCGATAGGGTGGAGGAGCCTAAACCTGGGAATATGCTCGGTATATAGAGTATAACCCTCTAAACTAAGCTGGATGCTTAGGCATGATTATAGTGGACTCCTCCGGATCGCCTAGAATAACGCATTCACCCTTAACATACATCAAACCTGTATAGGCTGCGGTAACGGCGTCAAGCTCGTGGACTGTTAGATCGAAGCCGTGGATCTTAAGCCCTAGATTCTCTAAACCTGATCTAAGACTATACCTATCCTTCTTAGCTCTAGGAAGACCTAGGATATCCTGCGCTCCGCCAGGATACACCTCTATAACCTCGAATCCTAACTCCTCGATTTTAGGTTTAAGCTTCATACCCCTCTCCGTTAGCATACGCATAGCTCCGAGAGTTACGGGTAGAAACCTTATACCGGCTCTCCTAAGCATGGTATCGCATAGCCTTAGATGTGGGCCGTGATCATCCATGCTCCTTCTACCTTTAGGAAGACCTAGGGGTGCATCGATAGCTACGATCCTAGGCTTACACCTAGCTATAGATTCCACTATCTCCTCATCCGTGTATACTATGGATGTATAGACATCTAGTGATGGATAATATAGCCTAGAGAAACCTGTAGGTCTCCTAGGGGATCCAGCTAGATCCAACCCGACTATAATCATCTGATCCATAGACATCTAGAATATAGGTATGAATTCCTCCTTAACATCGTTCTCAGATATGATTAGTAGATCGACCCCGTCGCCGCTGGTAGCGTCACGCATAGAAGCAGCTTTAACGCTCCTAACAGCTAGCTCCCTAGCATCTGTTAAACCGATACCCCTCTTATAGCCGGACTCTATAACGCCTATAGCTACCTCCGCACCTGATCCTAGAGCCGTGTAGTTATCTGGTAGGACTACTCCGAGAGGATCTAAGACGTAGAGACTATATCCTTCATCGCGGTCGTAGCCGCCGACTATTATCTCCGTTAGGAGTGGATACATCCTGTGGTATACGAGTATATTAGATGTAAGCTTAGCAGCAGATCTAACGGTAACAGGTCTACCGAGCTCGAGCTCCAGTATCTTAGCTTCAGCTTTTATCAGATCTGCTAGAGATTGCATATCCGATATCAACCCTGCACACGCGAAGCCTATACGTTCGGCGATACGGAAGATCTTCTTAGCCCTACGGCTCAGTATATATCCCCCGTAGCTCAGCCTCTTCTCAGAAGCTAAGATAACCCCATCCCTAGCTACTATACCTACCGCTGTAGCTCCTGGAAGATACTGGAAAGCCATACCGGATCAATATTACTCACGGCTATAGTCGTATATTAGAGTTTCCCGTAATTAGGAAATACTTATCTACCACTCCAATACATGTCTTCAAAGGATGGGTTGATATATACCCCCGTATGCTACTTCGACCTTAGATCAGGTATACTCTGCCCTAGATGCGAAGCTAAACTCCGTAGCGGAGAGATAACCGAGCTAGATGTAGAGGTAGCTAGACTACTCGTAAACCTCGAATCTAGGTTTCCGCATCTTCAGAAAGCATCCTTCATAAAAGCTGTAGATGCAGAAGAATACGTATTCGTGGTGGTCGGGCGGGGGGATCTAGCTAAGCTCAACCCTATAATCGGGGATCTTCGTAGGATCCTATCGGATAAGCTCGGTAAGCCTACGATCATGCTGGAGAATCAAAGCGATCCTAGACCCTTACTGGAGGATCTTCTTAGCCCTCTGAGGATAGTCGGTATGAATACTGTATGGATACCGGATGGTACACGCGAAATCCACATCATAGTTAGCGGTAGTAAGCGTAACCTTCCGGTCTCCGAGAAGATTCTTCATTCGATCGTAGAGAAGCTCTACGGTACATCTCTACGTTTAACCTTCGAATCGTCTATCGTAAATCGTAGGGGCGGCAGCCGTAGAACCCCTAAAACCGATAGGGTACGTTAGCCTCCCCTTCTTTCTCCATGAAACGTTTATATCTAGGTCAGCTATCCCTCAACTCTAATAGTAGATATGACCGCCGAAGTTATACCTGCTGTAACAGAGAGCGGGCAGCCGATACTTATACTTAAAGAGGGCACCTCCAGGGTTAGGGGTAGAGATGCTCAGATAAACAATATAACAGCAGCTAGGATAGTAGCCGAGATGGTTAAAACATCGCTAGGACCAGCTGGTATGGATAAGATGCTCGTCGATACCCTCGGCGACGTTACGATAACAAACGATGGAGCTACGATACTTAAGGAGATGGATGTCCAGCATCCGGCTGCTAAGATGATGGTGGAGATAGCTAAAGCTACCGATAGCGAAGTAGGTGACGGTACGACTAGCGTCGTCGTAGTAGCTGGGGAGCTTCTAGGGAAGGCTCTCGAACTGATAGAGCTTAACGTACACCCATCTATAATCGTCGATGGCTATAAGAGAGCTTTAGATGAAGCTTTAACGGTTCTCAGATCTATAGCTGTGAAGGTCGATCCGCTCGATAGAGAGGCTCTGATGAAAGTTGCTATGACGGCTATGGGTACTAAAGCCGTTAAGGAGGGTAGGGATTATCTAGCTAAACTCGTCGTAGATGCTGCGCTACAAGTCGTTAGGAAGGTTGGAGATAGGTATATGGTGGATCTAGATGATATCAAGGTTGAGAAGAAGGCTGGCGGTACGATATTCGATACGCAGCTGATTAAAGGTGTAGTGTTGGATAAAGAGGTTGTACATGCAGGTATGCCTAGAATCGTGAGAAAGGCTAGGATAGCTCTACTCAACTGTCCTCTAGAGATAGAGAAGACAGAGTTCGATGCTAAGATCAATATAGAGACCCCTGAGCAGATGAAGGCTTTCCTGGATGAGGAGGCTAGGATGCTTAAGGATATGGTCGATAGGATAGCCGGTACAGGTGCTAACGTAGTATTCTGTCAGAAAGGCATAGACGATATGGCGCAATACTTCCTAGCTAAAAAAGGAATACTAGCAGTAAGAAGAGTTAAAGAATCCGATATGCAGAAGCTATCTAGAGCTACAGGAGCTAGGATAGTAACGAATATAGACGATCTGAGACAGGAGGATCTAGGATCGGCAGAATTGGTAGAGGAGAGGAAGGTTGGAGAGGATAAATGGGTGTTCGTAGAGGGATGCCTCAACCCGAGAGCTGTATCGATACTAATAAGGGGTGGAGCGGATAAGGTTGTAGAGGAAGCTGAACGCTCTATCCACGATGCTCTATGCGTCGTTAAAGATGTGATAGAGTATCCATACCTGGTTTTCGGAGGTGGAGCACCGGAGGCTGAAGTTGCGTTAAGGGTTAGGAAATGGGCTGAGAAGCTTTCAGGTAGGGAGCAGCTTGCCGTATTAAAGTTTGCAGAGGCATTAGAGGTTATCCCGTCAGCTCTCGCTGAGAACTCTGGTTTAGACGCTATAGATATAATGGTCGAGCTTAGAGCTAGACACGAGAAAGGGCAGATATGGGATGGGGTTAACGTACTTGGGGGAGGCATAGGCGATATGAAAGCTTTAGAGGTATACGAGCCACTAGCAGTTAAGGAGCAGGTACTCAAATCAGCCGTCGAAGCCGCTACATCGATACTAAGGATAGATGATGTGATAGCAGCTGGTAAGCTTAAAGAAGAGGGTAAGAAGGAGAAGAAGGAGGAAGAAGGCGAGGAAGAAAAGTCTAAGCCAGAGCTCGATTAAGCATAACCCATAACCCCCTTCAAAGTAACTTTTAAACCGTTAAAGCTATATGTATCTTCCATCCACGTTTTTCTCCCCCGCCCTCACCATTCTAATCGTTCGAGTTAACTATATTCTAACTATATTTACGAATAACCTGTTTATATCCAGGTTGAAGCATCCTCTAGCCTATGTAGGTATTGGGGAGGGATTATATGCTCGAATTCAGATGGCATGGCAGGGCTGGGCAGGGTATAATCACCGCTATAAGGCTTCTAGCATCATCCGCTATAATCGAAGGGAAGTATGTACAAGCATTCCCGCATTTCGGACCTGAACGTATAGGCGCTCCTATCGTGGGATATTGCAGGATATCTGAAACACCGATAACGCTCCACGGACCCATAGAATCGCCTGATGTAGTAGCCGTCTTAGATCCTACGATCCTAGGCTTAGTGAACGTAGCAGAAGGGTTGAAACCTAACGGTATAATAGTCGTTAACAGTAGGGATGATCCGAGAAGGATAGCTGCGAAGCTCGGAGTAGCTAGGACGTACACCGTCGATGCTACCGGTATATGTCTAGATACTATGGGTTCAGGTAGAGCTGTGAATATAGCTGTTATGGGCGCCGTAACCAGGGTTACAGGTATAGTCTCGCGTGAATCGCTTATCAAGGTTCTATCGGAGCGGTTCACCGGTAGGATACTGGAGATGAATCTAAATGTATTAGATAGGAGTTTGACGGAGGTGAGGGGTGTTGAAGCTTAGGGGTTGGCGTGAAATACCTATCGGAGGTATACTTGTAGAGCCTGGATCGGCGGCGGAGTATAGGACTGGAGATTGGAGGTTATTCAGACCCATTATAGACTACTCTAAGTGTATAAAGTGTCTTCTATGCTGGATATACTGCCCTGAACCGGCTATAACGAGGAAGGATGATGATAGCGTAGAGGTAGACTACTACCATTGTAAAGGGTGCGGTATCTGCGCATCTGAATGCCCTGTCAAAGCTATATCGATGGTGGAGGAGGTGAGGTAGATGGCTGCATGGGCTGCTGGACGTGTACTAGCTATGAACGGTAACGAGGTTGTAGCATACGCGGTTAAACAGTGTAACGTAGACGTCGTAGCGGCATACCCTATAACGCCTCAGACTGCCATAGTCGAAGCTTTCAGTACATACGTAGCGGATGGGCTTGTAGATACACGATTCATATGCGTCGAGTCTGAACATTCTGCTATGTCTGCATGCATAGGTGCAAGCCTTATGGGTGCTAGAGTCTTCACAGCTACATCGAGTCAGGGTTTAGCCCTTATGCATGAAGCTCTATACGCAGCTTCAGGTTTTAGATGCCCTATAGTTATGGCTGTAGTTAATAGAGCTCTATCGGCTCCTATAAACATACACTGCGACCACTCCGATATGATGGGCTCCAGGGATTGCGGGTGGATCCAGATATTCGTAGAGAATGTTCAGGAAGCATACGACTTCACCATACAAGCTTTCAGGATAGCTGAGAATCCAGATGTACTACTACCCGTCGCCGTGAATCTAGACGGTTTCACCATATCCCACTGCGTAGAGAACTTCGTATCGCTCACGGATGAGGAGGTTTTAGGGTTCATACAGCCTAAACGTACGCCTACCTACTGGCTCAATCCTGATGAGCCTATAACCGTAGGTGCGTTAACGCTACCAGACTACTACTATGAGGTTAAGAGACAGCAGGTTGAAGCTATGGGTAACGCCTACAAGGTCTTCCTAGATACTGTTAAAGCGTTCGCAGATCTAACCGGTAGAAGATATAACCCGATCGAAGTTTGGGGTGGCGATGACGCGGATGTAGCCATAGTACTCTTAGGCAGCACCGTAGGGTTGGTTAGGAGTGTAGCGTCTAAGTATGGCGGTAGGGTTAAAGTGGTATTCCCGAGACTATTCAGACCGTTCCCGTCGAAAGATATCGAGAAGATCCTAGAAGATGTTAAAGTCGTAGCTGTTATGGATAGATCTATATCTTTCGGTGATCTGCTTAACCCGCTAGCTTCCAGTATAGCTTCAACTATCCTACTAGAAGGTTTAAATGTTAAGCTCGTAAACTTCGTCTACGGGCTGGGTGGTAGGGATTTGAAGGCTTCGGAAGCGGAGTATATAGTAGAGTATGCGTTGAAAGCCTGTGAAACCGGTATCATCGATAAGCCTGTACGATTCGTAGGGGTGAGAGAATAGCATGTCTATACCTGTTAGAGCTATAACTAGGGAGGAGTATCTAAGCCCAGGTCACCGTTTATGTGCGGGCTGCGGTGCGGCTCTAGCTATGAGGCTGGCTTTAAAAGCTCTCAGAGGCCCAACTGTGGTAGCTCAAGCTACAGGATGCGTCGAGGTATCTACGGCGATATATCCATATACAGCTTGGAGGATACCTTGGGCTCACATACTATTCGAGAAT
The DNA here is from genome assembly GCA_025058595.1 of Candidatus Bathyarchaeota archaeon. GTDB lineage: Archaea > Thermoproteota > CALKCG01 > B24 > DRYS01 > DRYS01. The sequence goes on along the minus strand of JANXEK010000002.1, from coordinate 87,683 downwards.
GCTGCAGCCGTAGCTTCAGGTATGGTTGAAGCCGTGGAAGCGTTGAGGAAGAAGGGTGTGATAGATAAGAATATAGATGTCATAGCGATAGCAGGTGATGGCGGGACGTTCGATATAGGTATACAAGCTCTATCCGGAGCTTTAGAGAGAGGTCACGACTTCGTATACATATGCTACGATAACGAAGCATACATGAATACAGGTATACAGAGATCCGGGGCTACCCCTAGAGGAGCTTCCACTACGACATCCCCAGCGGGTAAGGTTATACCAGGTAAGAGGGAGGTTAAGAAGGATCTTGTAGGTATAGCCGTAGCTCACGGTATACCGTATGCAGCTACGTCTTCGATAGCATATCCCGGAGACTATATAGCTAAAGTTAGGAAGGCTATAGAGGTTGATGGACCCGCCCTGGTGCACGTTCTAGCTACATGTCCATTGGGGTGGGGTAGCGAGCCCTCAGACTCTATCAAGCTGGCTAGACTAGCCGTTCAGACCAGGATATTCCCTATATACGAGGTTATAGAGGGACGTTATAAGCTGAACGTTAAGGTATCGAAGCCTGTACCGGTGGAGGAGTATCTCAAACTTCAGAGGAGGTTCCAGCATCTATTCAGACCGGAATTCAAAGATGAACTCGAAGAGGTTAAGCGAATGGTGGAAGAACGTTGGAATAGGATACTAGAGTTATGCGGTGAGAAGCCGAGCTAGCTCGATATACTCATGGAAACCCGCGATATAGCCGTAATCGGAGGTGGACCTGCAGGTTTATCTACCGCTATTTCTGCGTCTAGATTCGGCGTGGAAACTATCCTCTTCGAGGAGCATGAAAATATAGGTTTACCATGGCATTGTGCAGGTATAGCTAGTTCTAGTAGGCTTAAATCTCTCCATATAGAAGGTTTCGATAAAGCTGTTCTAGCGGAGTTCGATACGGTGGACATATATCTATCTCTACGTCACGCTTTCACCGTAATAAGCGATGTACCACAACTAATTCTAGATAGGATTTCCTTCGATAACCTCCTAGCCGAGAAAGCTTCATCATCGGGTGTGGAATTAAAGCTTAGAAGTAAGGTTAAGGCTCTACGCTATACATACGATAATCTAGTCGAGGTCTACACAGATAGCGCTAGATATAAGTGTAGGGTCGTCGTACTAGCTGAAGGTTTACCCGGGGTTCTAGCTAGGAATCTAGGCTTCGATACAAAGAGTCTTAGTATGCTTCCATCGATCCAGTATCTAGCTCGTGTAGATCCGCCTCTAACCATCGGCATCGTCGAAGTACATCTACTACCCGGCTTATCGCCGCCATTCTTCGTATGGGTTATACCGATAGATACCGATCTATGCAGGGTAGGTTTAGCTTCGCATAACCCTAGGAAGCTGAAGCCTCTACTAGAAAGCTTCTTATCCAAAAGGTTCAAGAATTGGCATATCTTATCCGAGAGTAGATGGGTTATATCGGTCGGAGGACCGCTACGTAGCACCGTTAAGAAGCGTATAATCCTCGTAGGAGATGTCGCAGGTCAAACTAAACCTACTACAGGTGGGGGTATAGTATCGAGTATAGTATGCGGTACGATAGCCGGTAGGATATCCGGTTTAGCATCGACTAGAAACGATTATACGTTACTAGATATGTATGAAGCTTTATGGAGAAAATTCCTCGGGTTCAACTTCAAGATACAGAAGATCGCTAGGAAAGCCGTAGATAGGATGCATTGGAGAACCCTCTCATCGATAGTAGAATCTATCTCCAGGGAATACCAGGAGCTTAGAGTAGTAGACCTCGATACGCAGATCGATCTAATACTTAAACTTATATCATCGCCAGATTTAGCATCGAAGATAGTCGGATCACTACTTAAACCCCGTACCTATCGTTAGCCGTATGAGAAAATATTCGGCTACAACCTTGATAACTTTCCGTTACATCCCATAGACTGGTAGAAGTATCCTTCGCTCGATCCGTTCATCGATCTATATCAACCTCTTCATATCTATCCTCTCGAAACTTCTATCGGAGCTAACTACCGGTAAACTCATCTTCTTCGAGTAATAGTTGGGTCCACCATCGAAATCTAACCTACCTTATCTGCTAGCTTACATGCCGATAACCCCTCTCTTATAGGCATCCGCCATACTTAATCCTCGTTAATAATCTAGCTATCAACCATGGCTTATCGATCCTCTCTGAGATCCCGTGGAGCATGAAGTTGAATAGGTACGTTTAAGCATGCCATCATCAACCTTTTCAGAAACTTGTACGATTCCCCCCATCTACCCCTATTATAGAGAACCTTTAAAACCGTTGATAAATCGCATCTCCTCCTTAAAGCGCTAATTACTCTAGCCATCAAACCGACTGGTGGTTAAGAGAACCATTTTGTTCCCTCGATAGCCTGAAACTTTATTAATCGACGAAGACTTCATTTTATACCGGTGCGTCAGGGGTCTACTAGATGGTTGTCAGGGAACTTAGACTTCAGGTTGCCGAGATGCGGAATCAGCGTGATATAGGACGTTGCAAAGCTAGGATCGATTCGCTCCTTCTCGAGAAGATAAGTGTAGCGATAGGTGAGATCATCGAGATTATAGGTAACAGATCCACTGCGGCTATAGCTTGGCCTGCATATCCTGAAGATTCCGGTAAACCTATAATAAGGATAGATGGTATAACTCGTAAGAATGCTGAGGTATCTATAGGCGAGTATGTAACGATTAGGAAGGCTAAGGTTAAAGTTGCTCGTACAATATCGCTTGCACCTGTAAGCGTTAAGCTTCACGTCCAAGACGAGAATCTCTACGAGTTTCTAAAGAATAGACTTATAGATCTACCTGTTGTTCAAGGCGATATAGTTCAGCTATCACTATTCGGTAATCCTGTAAACTTCATGGTGGTAAGATCCACTCCTAAGGGTGTCGTTAAGATAGATTACGATACCCAGATCAAGCTTCTTAGAGAACCTGCTCCTGAACGTGCTAGGATCGCGTATGTAACTTATGATGATATAGGCGGGTTGAAGGAGCAAGTTCAGAGGATTCGTGAACTCGTAGAGCTTCCCTTGAAGCATCCAGAGCTATTCAAACGTCTAGGTATAGAACCTCCCAAAGGTGTGTTGCTATACGGTCCTCCCGGATGTGGTAAAACATTGCTTGCCAAAGCTGTAGCTAACGAAAGTGATGCATACTTCATAAGTATAAACGGGCCTGAGGTTATGAGTAAGTTTTACGGTGAATCTGAAGCTAGGCTTAGAGAGCTTTTCAAGAAAGCTGAGGAGAATGCTCCAGCTATAATATTCATAGATGAGATAGATTCTATAGCTCCTAAGAGGGAGGAGGTAACTGGTGAGGTAGAGAGGAGGGTCGTAGCACAGCTACTAGCTTTGATGGATGGATTGACTACTCGCGGTAATGTTATCGTTATAGGCGCTACCAATAGGCCTAACGCTCTAGATCCAGCTCTACGTAGACCTGGAAGATTCGATAGAGAGATAGAGATAGGTATCCCGGATAAGCAGAGTAGGCTCGAGATACTACAAATACATACTAGAGGTATGCCTCTAACCGAGGATGTAGATCTAGAGAAGCTTGCAGAGATAACTCATGGATACACAGGTGCGGATCTAGCGGCTTTAGCTAGAGAAGCCGCTATGAAAGCTCTACGTAGGTATCTACCGGAGATAGATCTAGACGCTGATTCAATCCCTCTAGAAGTCCTAGAAAAGATGGAGGTTAAGATGGATGACTTCATGCAGGCATACCAGGAGATAACGCCCTCAGCTTTAAGGGAGGTCGAGGTCGAGATACCTGATGTAAAATGGGATGATATAGGCGGGCTGCAGGATGTTAAGCAGCTTCTAAGAGAGAGCATAGAATGGCCTCTCAAATATCCTGATAAGTTTAAGGGGTTGGGGTTGAAGCCTCCTAAAGGTATACTTCTCTACGGTCCTCCCGGATGTGGTAAAACATTGCTTGCCAAAGCTGTAGCTAACGAGAGCGGTGCGAACTTCATAGGCGTTAAAGGACCCGAGATCTTCAGTAAGTGGGTCGGTGAATCTGAGAAAGCTATAAGGGAGATATTCAGAAAGGCTCGTATGGCTGCTCCATGTATAGTATTCTTCGATGAGATAGATTCTATAAGCCCTGCTAGAGGTGCTGGCTACGCAGATTCAGGTGTCACCGAGAGGGTTGTAAGCCAACTTCTAACAGAGATGGATGGCTTAACCAGTATAGTGAACGTCATCGTCATAGGCGCTACTAACCGTCCAGATCTAGTAGATCCAGCTCTGCTAAGACCGGGTAGATTCGATCGGCTAGTCTATGTACCTTCACCGGGTGAGGGTGATCGCCTCGAGATACTAAGGGTACATACTAGAGGTATGCCTCTAACCGAGGATGTAGATCTAGAGAAACTCGCTAAACTAACGGTAGGTTTCTCAGGAGCTGATCTAGAGATGCTATGCAGAGAAGCTGGGTTCAACGCTTTAAGGAAGCATATCGATAGCGGATCTGAGATGTATGTTACGATCGATGATTTCATGAAAGCGTTAGAGGTTGTTAAACCGTCGATACTACCTGAGATAGAGGAATGGTATCAAAGCTTCACCTCAAGGTTTAAACGTAGGATACTACGTAGTTCAACACCGATAGCGTAGAATCTAGGTGCTTGGTATGGTTAAATCCAATTTCATCTATACGATGGTAGAAGCTCTGAAACGTAGAGGTGGATCCGCCGAAGACGAAGAGCTCTATCTAGATCTATCTAAAATATCGGAGTTAGCTCGCAGCGATTTTATGAAGCTTCTAATGAAGCTTGAGATATTAGGTTTAGTCAGGGTTTACAGGCTATCTAAGGATAGGTTCAAAGTAGAACTCGTATCTAGGGATTAACGGAACCAACCTTCTAACGTCCTACTTCTGCCTATAGTTTTCAGATTCTCTGCTATAGTGCTAACGGCTTTGACAACCCTATCCTTGTTGAAATCTCTCTCCCCGCATAGGAAATCCACCACCCCCCTCACATCCGGCTGCCTCCATTCAAGCTTATAATCGCTACGTACCTGCGGCTCTAGGAATATCTTCCTTATCTCATCTACCGGTATCTGCTGCTGTATACCTAGTATTCTAAGCACAGATTTAGCATCGTTATACCGTTTCACATAGTCTAAAGCTTTCTTAGGACCTATACCTTTAACGCCCTCCGGATAATAGTCTGTCCCGACCAGTATAGCTATATCTATAAGCTGCTCTCTCGATAAGTTTAAGGTGGATAGAACTTCATCTAGCGTTATGAGTTCGGGTTCCACCTCGACATATACATCCTTACCCGGAAGCTTCCTTCTACCGACTACGCTCAGATTTCTAACAACCCTCATAGCCCCGAATAATAGCGCATCATGATCCTGACTCACAGCAGCCCACGCATCACCTCTTATAGTCATCCAAGCAGCTTGAGCTTCACCTTCAGATGGAGCCTCCACGTATGGTATCCCTATAAGCTTGAGAAGCCTCTTAGCATCCTCAGCCATATAGTCTTTAAGGGTAGCTGAAGCTTGAGCATACCTCCTCGCAGCTTCGTAATCTCCTCTGCTTAAAGCTTCTTCATACCTAACGATGGCTTCCTCCCTGATGGTTCTTCTCCTCTTTATCTCAGCTTCCTTCAAAGCTGGAGGCACCCCGTCGAATACGTATACAGGCTTTATACCCGACTCTAGGAATCTAGCCGTTCTATAGAGGAGACCTGAAAGATGGCTTGTCACCCTCCCCTCGCTATCCTTTAACGGTTCACCTCTAGGTCCACGGATAGTCGCTAGGAACTGGTATAACGCGTTATAAGCATCTATCGCTAGAACCTTCCCTTTAAGAGTATCCCATCCCACTACCCTCCTAGGTATTATATCACCTAGGTTTACACCCATCTCCGCTATGATTCTCCGGAGATCTTGGATTAAACGCTTTCGGCTCCCTGCAGGAGTAGGTAGCATCGTATAGGGTCTACCTAGCAGCTACGCTACGGTTAGATTTATCTAGTCTCTACGCGATCATATCGTTAGACGTTGAGTGGACGCTATAATCGTATGAGGGTTAGAGGTTTTGTACGCTATCGAATCTATTAATCTTAGGAAAATCTATAGGACTAGGAAGCGTAGAGGTTTACTTAGATCCAAACCTGAAGTAGTAGAAGCCTTGAGGGGTGTAAGCTTCTCCGTTAGACATGGTGAGGTTGTAGGCCTCCTCGGACCTAACGGTGCAGGTAAAACTACTACGATAAAGATAGTATCAACCCTCCTCCTACCGGATGGTGGAGAGGTTTACGTGGAAGGATTTAACGTGGTTAGCGAAGCTACAGAAGTTCGTAAGAGGATAGGCTTATTGTTAACAGTCGAGAGGGGATTCTACGGTAAACTAACCGGGTGGGAGAACCTAGAGTATTTTGGAGTGCTCTACGACATGAACCGTAGGGATCTAGAAGCTAGGCTAGATTACCTATTCAAACTTCTCGAGCTCGATAGGCTTGGTGGGGTCGACAGACTTTTCGAAGAATTCAGTCTAGGTATGAAAGCTCGTCTAGGTCTTGCTAGAGCTCTCCTTAAGGATCCACCGATACTCTTACTCGATGAACCTACGTTAGGTTTGGATCCCCCGAGTGCTGTGAAGATACGTAGCTTAGTGAGAGATTTAGCTAAGGAGGGCAAAGCTATACTCTATACTACGCATAATATGTTCGAAGCAGAGATGGTATGCGATCGTATACTATTCATAGACCGAGGTTTAATCGTAGCAGAAGGATCCCCATCCGATCTTAAGGATCGTATACCTAAACTTAGAAGCTTAAAGATCACGGTGAAAGGGGATGATCCGTCCCCGATCCTATCCGATCGAAGTTTGGAGCATCGCGTTAATCGCGTCGATACAGATCTATTCGAACTAGATATCAAGACTAATGATCCGATCGAAGCATTAAACTCCATACTACCCCTCCTTACAGTTAGAGGCTATCGTATAATCTCATTTAAGATAGAAGAACCGTCTCTAGAAGATGTCTTCCTATACTTCTCTAGGAGGGCTTGCTAGATTCTATGAGTTTTCTAGATCTCCTCAGAGCGGAAACTAAGTTTATGTATGCAGATATTCTGAGGAGAAGATCTCTATTCTTCGCAATCCTAGCCTACCCGTATACACTGATGATATTCGTACTCTTGATAGGTTCATCCATGGGTTCTCAAAGCTTTTTCGAAGAGAGAGTAGGTTTAACGCCTATCATATTTCTAATTACGAACGGTTTCATCTTGATGTCTATGCTAAGCGTAATGGATGATATTCTCTGGAGACCTATCCTCGATGAATTCATAGGGACTATGGCATACGTGGTATCCTCCCCCACCTCCAGGTTGAAGCATTATCTAGCGATACCGATACCTAGGCTTCTACTAGTATTCCTAAGTGGGGTTACAAGCATAATACCAGTTTTCACCTATTACCACGGGTATACAGGGTTTGTAGAAGCATTGATAGTACTGCTTATGACGGTGTTGGCCTCCATCTTCACGATACCCGTGGTACTACTCCTAATAGGCGTGATATACGGTTTAGGCGGAGGTATCTGGAGGATTACAAACGTAATCCGTCCCATCCTGCTAATATTCACAGGTGTGTATTATCCTAGAAGATTCATGCCGTTTATAGGGCGGATAATTTGTTACGCTATGCCTCAATCGCATATGGTAGAAGCGATCCACCTACTACTCTCAGCCCCACAGCTAGATCCTGTCTTCGTAAATATCCTCTCCCTCATAGGTATAGCTACGATACTCATCATAGTATACTCGCCTCTAAGCTATAGGAGTATACATTTTTGGGAGCATACTAAAGTGAAGGAGGGTGTGAAAATCTGATTGAGCTGATTAAAACTCTCTTCAAACTATATATCTCTAGGGAACTCTTCAGAGGGCGTGGATTAATCGTAGGTTTACTCGGTATAGCCGTATGGATATCATTGTTCACGATACCAGTAATCCTATTCAAACCACCCGATACACCTATCGGATACGTATCTGCCAATATATTCTTAAGCGTGACAGTTTTCCTTTCATATTCGCTAGCAACTTGGGATTGGGCTTCAGAGTTAAGGAGTATAGCTGTCGCAGGCGTACTCGAATATATGTTAGTATCTAGTAGAAGTATACTTACCATCTACATAGGTTTGATACCTGTTTCGACCGTATGGCTGCTACTATCGCTAATAACGGTATACGCTATCTTCTCATTCCTCTCCCTCCCCCCTATCCTATCTATCCATTCGCCTTTATTTTTAGCGATAGGCATTCTATCGTTTCTCCAGGTCCTAGTAGCTCACGCTATAATGCTAGGCGGTACGATACTCTCAGCGGATGTAAGCGGGCCTATCATGGAGATGCTAGGATGGCTACTACCTATAGTTACAGGCGGTTTCACACCTTTATCAAGTATGCCTCCACAGCTACGGATCGTAGCCCTATCGACACCATATAGCTACCCTGTAGAGTTGCTAAGATACTCCATCCTAGGCTTAGAAACAGCACTGCCCCTCAACTTGATGGTACCTATAAGTCTAGCATACAGTCTAGTCTTCCTTCTATCAAGCCTACTCTACTTTAAACGTGTAATCCTGAAGATGATGGTTGAAGGTATCAGATCGATCGGTATGCATTAACGGTTATAGAGGCAAAAGTTATGATTCCCCTACCATTACATAGATTAGGTGGATGTATATGTCGGTTAGGATAGAGGCTATCAGTATAGAGGTGCCTGAAGGTTGCAACGTTATAATAGGTATAACACATTTCATAAAATCTGTCGAGGATATCTATGAAGCAGTAAAATCCTCGACTCCAGATGTAGAGTTTGCGGTAGGCTTCTGCGAAGCTTCAGGTCCATGCTTAGTGAGGGTTGAAGGTAATAGCGAAGATCTTAAACGTAAAGTTGCTGAACAAGCTTTGAAGCTTGGTGTAGGTCATAGCTTCATAGTGTATCTCAGGAAGGCTTACCCGATAAACGTTCTGAACGAGCTTAAAAGAGTTCCAGAGGTATGCTCGATCCTATGCGCTACAGCTAACCCTGTGCAGGTGGTTGTAGCCGAAACCGAGCAGGGTAGAGCGATACTAGGCGTAGTAGATGGCTTCAAATCTAAAGGTATAGAAACCGATCAGGATAGGGAGTCTAGGAAGGCGCTTCTTAGAAGGATAGGATATAAGCTTTAAATCCTTCATCGATTTAGAAAATACCTAAAGGTGGGGGTCTAGTTGGCTAAGGTATCCAACCTCAAAGTGCAATGTCCTTGCGGACGTGAGATAAATCATCCATCAGAATATAAGCTTCTTCTCCTAAAGCTGGAGATGAAGGAGATCGATATACTATGTCCAAACGATGTATGTTACCTTAGAGAGCTAGGTTACGTAAAGTTTGATGTCAAGGACTCCAAGCTGTTATTCAAGGAAGCAGTTTTCTATCCGCCATTCGTTACATGGAATGCAAGCCAGTTTGGAAGCGAGAAAGCCGGAGAACTCCTTAAAACCCATCTAAAGATCCTAGTATCAGAAGTTATGGATTGGTCTAGGATTAAAGAGACATACTTCCGTTACTACACGGCATTAGGTGAGAGGAGAGAAGAGTCGCCGCCGGAAGGATCTGAAGTATAGAAGGTATGGAGAATATATCCCTTCGAGTAACACCCTGAATTCTTTCTACTCTTTCACTATGAAGTCTTCAGCTCTAGGCGGCTCGGGGGGTAATCCCTTCCTAGTCCTTATCTCCGCTATTATAGCTTTCTGCATCGATGCCGGTACTGGAGCCCATCTAGAGAAGCTTAGAGACCAGAATGCTTTACCGCTAGTCGTAGATCTCATGATCTCTGCTAGATCGAAAGTTTCAGCTGCTGGTATTTCGCCGATAATCCTAGCTAGATAGGCATCCTGCGATAAGCTTACTACCTGTCCACGTCTACCGGTTATAATCCTGATCACGTTACCGACCATATCTAGAGGTGTCTTAACCTCTATACGCATAATGGGTTCTAGTAGAGTCGGGTTCGCTGAGAGCATAGCTGCGTATATAGCCTGTCTTACAGCCGGTATTATCTGCGCCGGTCCTCTATGAGCTGGATCTGAGTGTAGTTCTGCGTGATTCAGTATAACTTTGACGCCTCTCACATATTCTCTGCAGAGGGGTCCATCATCCATAGCCGATATGAAGCCTGAGATTATATAGTCTATAGCTTCGTTCAGATACTGTACCCCCTTAGTCCTATCTACCAGTACGCATCCATGTTGATCTATAGATAGAATATTCCTAGCATCGTCGGCATTCCATCCTGCATCCCTCAAAATTTTCGTCTTAATCCTCCTATCGAGTTCGTCGTGCAATTCTCCGCTCATGATCTTCTCTATAACTTCAGGTTCGAGCGGCTCTACGCTTATGAACACCCTATTATGCTTATTAGGCGATTTACCCATGAAAGAGCCTACAGCACTTCTGATATTCTCCCTATAGATTATGGTGGGTTTCGATACGATTATCTCTATACCCGTCTTCTGTATAAGCGTTAACGCTATCTCTATATGCACCTGTCCTAAACCTGATATCAAATATTCACCGCTCTCCTGATCTATATGCGTTACAAGGTTCGGATCCTCTATGGAGAGTCTTCTGAGGATATCTACAAGTTTAGGTAGATCTCTACTATACTTAGGCTCTATAGCGACCGTTATAACAGGCTCGGTTACATACCTTACAGTCTCGAAGGGTACTATGTCCTGCGTATTAGATATAGTCTCGCCAGCCCTAGCCTCATCTAAACCTAGTAACGCCGGTATGTTGCCTGCAGATAGGCTTCCCACTATCTCCCTCCTAGGACCCATGTATATACATACCTGCTGTACACGGCTCCTCCTCCTAACCCCCACTAGATACACCTCGCTTCCCTCGTTGAGGGTTCCAGAGAACAATCTACCAGTAGCTACGACGCCTGCATGTGGGTCAACCGTTATATTGGAGACGCACATAACGATAGGTCCATCATCATCGCATGAAAGCATAGCTCTACCTACCGGGCTGTCGAGATCACCCCTCCATATCTTAGGTATCCTTATCTTCTGCGCATCTACAGGGTTCGGGATATGCCTTATAACCATCTCCAGTATAGCTTCATGAAGCGGTAGATCTCTAGCTAACTCATCAGCCTTCCCTCTTCTATACGCCTCTACTATATCTGAGAATTTAACACCCTTCTTCATAGCTATATCCAACGTGAACCCCCATCTATCCCTAGCGGAGCCGAAGACGACTTGGTTCAGAGCAGGGTTAACCTTCCAGCTAGATCTGAATTCAGGTTCAGCGTAAATCTCGATGAGGTTATTGAAATCCTTTATTATATTCATCAAGGTCTCCTGTACGGCTTGCGGCTCTAACTTAAGCTCGTTTATCAATCTATCGATCTTATTTATGTAGAGTAGAGGTCTAACCCTTTCTTCGAGTGCCTGCCTAGTAACGGTTTCAGTCTGCGTCATAACGCCTTCAACTGCATCTACGACTACTATAGCTCCATCTATCGCTCTCAAGCTCCTCGTAACCTTCCCTGTGAAGTCGATATGTCCGGGTGTATCTATCAGGTTTATGATGTAAGGCTTACCTTCAAGCTCGTAGTACAGGCTTATGTTAGCTGCTTTAATAGTCATCTGCCTCTTCTGCTCCTCCTCCATGTAATCTAAGGCTAGAGCCTTCCCTGCAACCGTAGGTGATAAAAGCCCGGCTGCTGCTAGAAGGCTATCAGTCATAGTAGTTTTACCATGATCTACATGGGCTATTATACCTATATCTTCCGGGGGTAGGTAGCTGTACGGTCGTCTACCCCTTTCGGATCTGACCCTTATCCTTAACTATACTTAATACCTCCGCTACGCTTTTGTATCTCCCAGGCATATCGCATCTATCCTCCGTATCTAGGTTTTCTTAGGCATTATAGAAGCAGCCATCCTTCTATAAATATTTCTCTCTAGCTAGATTCAGCGGAAAAGTTATAAAGGCTCGAACCCATCTCTGCTTTCATGTTATGAGTAGTGAGAAGATACCTCCAGCTATACAGGAACAGCTTGTAAGGATTCAGCAGCTTCAACAAACATTCCAAACGGTAGTCGCCCAGAAGCAGCAGTTGGAAGCTGAGCTTCTAGGTGTGGAGCAGGCTCTAGAAGAGTTAGAGAAGCTATCAGAAGAGGCTATCGTGTATAAGGCTGTAGGGCCCCTCCTCATAAAAGTTAGCCGTAACGTTATGATAGCCGAGCTTAAAGAGAGGAAGGATCTACTGGATATGAGGATCTCAGTATTATCTAAACAGGAGGAGAGAACTAGGGAGAAGCTTATCGAAGCTCAACGTAAGCTGCAGGGGCAGATTCAAGGATTAACGTAGATTTCACCGACTAAAGCTTATATCGTGCACACTCCCTATCGGGATAGGTATACAGGGATCTAGCTAACCATCGGAGGATTCAATGTTGCATATAGTTAGCATCGAGGATCTATGGTTCAGGTATAGAGGATCTGATGATTGGATTCTCAGAGGTGTATCCCTAGATATAGGTAGAGGGGAGTTCGTAGTGGTAACCGGTAGGAGTGGATGCGGTAAGACCACCCTATGCCGCTGTCTAAACGGTTTAATCCCGCAATTCTATGAAGGCGAGCTTAAAGGCTCTATCACCGTGGCAGGGTTGGATGTAACTAAGACACCAGTCTCCCGTATGGCATCCATAGTCGGTATGGTATTCCAGAATCCGTCGAGTCAACTATTCATGTTAACCGTCGAAAGGGATGTAGCGTTCGGGCTTGAAAATCTAGGAGTACCTAAGGATGAGATTAGAAAGAGGGTTAACTGGGCTTTAGAGATGCTTGGTATACCCGATCTAAGGTTTAGAGCCCCTCATGAGCTTTCTGGCGGCCAACAGCAGAGGGTCGCTATAGCGGCTATACTAGCTATGCAGCCGCAGGTGATAATCCTCGATGAACCTACCGCATATCTAGATCCATATACATCCTTATCGATATTCAACCTGCTTAAAGAGCTTAACAGTAGGCTTAAGCTAACTGTTATACTCGTAGAGCATAAACTCGAGTTTGCCTCAAGTTTAGCCGATAGGATTATAGTGATGGATGGAGGACGTATAGTCGTAGAAGGTGATCCTCGAGAGGTTTTCATGAAAGATCTATCTATCTACGGCGTTAGACCGCCATCTATACCTAGATTGTTTCTCAAACTCGCAGGGTGTGGCCTCCAGTTTAAGAGGATACCTCTAACTGTTGAAGAAGCTGTGAATGTTTTCAGAGAGGTGCATCTGAAGGTTGATAGAAGTTAGAAGAGTATACTTCACCTACCCTGGAGGGGTTGAAGCTTTAAGGAATATAAACCTAGCTATAGGTAAGGGGGAGCTCGTAGCTATAATGGGTGAAAACGGTGCTGGTAAAACTACGTTGATAAAGATGTTCAACGGGTTACTCAAACCTACTAAGGGATGCGTGGTGGTAGACGGTGTAGATACTAAGGAGACTTCTGTAGCCGAGCTTTCACGGAAGGTAGGTATAGTCTTCCAGAATCCTGAGCATCAGCTGTTCGCCGAAACTATCGAAGATGAGATAGCGTTTGCTCTTAGAAATTTCGGACTCCCCGAAGGTGAGATAGCTAGGAGGATCGACTCCATACTAAAGTTTACAGGTCTCGAGAAGTATAGGGGTTTATCTCCCTTCACGCTTAGCGGAGGTGAGAAGAAGAGGCTAGCTCTAGCTTCTATACTTGTGTTCGATCCTGATTATCTAGTTTTAGATGAGCCTACGATAGGTCAGGATCCCGAGCAGAAAGATAGGCTACTAGACTTTTTGTTAGAGGTTAATCGTAGAGGTAAAACCATCGTTATGGTGACGCACGACGTAGAGTTCGTCGCAGAGTGTAAGCCTAGAGTTATACTTATGCGTAGAGGCGAGATTATAGCTGACGGACCCGCAGAAAAGATATTGATAGATGAGGAGCTTATGAGATCTACATCGCTACTACCCCCTCAGATATCGTTATTCGCGTCTAAACTCAACCTGCATCGATCTGGTTACGCTCTCCTCAACGTCGATGATGCATTCAAAATTCTGTTAAACTTTCTTAGGGATGAATGTCTATGCTAAGCTTCCTAGAAGTCTTCAGGTTTAGGAGAAGGGATTCGCCTATACATAGAATGGATCCTAGGGTTAAAGCATTATACGTATTCGTAGCGAGTATAATCTCTATAATCTACTATAGCTTAACCGCTATGATTACGATATTCATCTCGACGATACCGCTTATAGCTATAGCGAAGGTTCATAGGGAATGGATACGCTCCCTTAGGGGGGCGTTATTCTTGACATCGATGATAGTGGTAGTTAACATGTTTGCAGGCTATCTATCGGGAGGCCTCACTTTAACGGTAGAAACAGTATCCTATGCCTTCTCTATGGGTTTAAGATTCTTAACGTTCACATCTATCTTCTCGATATTCTTCCTCACGACTACACCGGAAGATTTGAGTTTAGCGTTGGAGAAGCTTAAAGTACCGTACGATTACTGTTTCGCTTTCACATCGGCTATAAGGTTCGTACCGGACCTAGCCCTAGAGATACAGACGGTTATAGATGCTCAGAGGTCTAGAGGGTTAGAGCTCGAGAAGGGTAACATCGTACGTAGGATAAGGAACTATATACCAATACTCATCCCAGTGTTCATAAGAAGTTTTACGCGTAGCATAGAATTAGCCGAAGCTATGGAGGCTAGAGGGTATGGGGCATCAGAGAAAAGAACGAGTATATACGAGCTTAATATGAAACATTCGGATTACGCGATAGCTTCGTTCCTTCTATGTATACTAGCTATATCGATCCTACTGCGAGTATATGCTAACTGGTATTAATCCTACGCTATCTCCCTTCCGATAGCAACCTCCTTCCTCGTCTCTATACGCTCCACCTTTCCATCTCTTATCCAGAATATCCTATCAGATACATCTATCATCTTAAGATCGTGTGTAGCGGTGACGATGGTTACACCTTTCTCCTCGTTAAGCTTTCTTACCAGGTTTATTATATGTAGCCCTGTATGAAGATCCAGGTTTCCTGTAGGCTCATCCGCGAGGACTATAACCGGATCGTTAGCTAGCGCTCTAGCTATAGCAACCCTCTGCTGCTGCCCGCCAGAAAGCTCAGGTGGTCTATGACTCAAACGATCACCTAAACCGACAGTCTCGAGAAGCTCTCTAGCCTTCCTCATCCTCTCATCCCTAGGCACCCCTGCGAATATCATCGGAAGCATAACGTTCTCCATAGCCGTTAATACCGGTATCAGGTTGAATGTCTGGAATATATAGCCTATCTTACGGCATCTAAGCCATGCAAGCTCGTAGGCGTCCAGCTTAGATATGTCCACTTCATCTATATAGACCTGTCCACGTGTAGGCCTATCTAGCCCGCCGATCATATTGAAGAAGGTAGTCTTACCAGATCCGCTTGGACCCATAACAGATACGTACTCCCCCCTCCTAATCTTAACCGATACACCGTCTAGAGCTTTAATCGTTATAGGGCCCATCTGGTAGTATTTAGCTAGATCCTCCGTTTCGACTGTATACTCGTATACACTCATATACCCTCACTAGCAGAACATACTCCGTATAGATATTTAAGATTTTCCAATATCCATGAGATGCTGTTAGGATATCGACGCGATATGATAGTTAAACAAACTAAGGGTAGCCAGATTAAGCCTATAAGAAGCGTAGATCTACCAAACCTGACTATCATTTTTCCATGTCCGCCCAACCCGTTTATACTCTTAAGGTTTAAAGGTTTACATGAACTCTAGGTAAACGTAATCGCCTCTCTTAAGATCTAGCTTCTTAGATGCATCACCCATATTCATAGATATCTCCATGAAGCCTCCGCTTCCCGGTATTAATAGTAGTTCGCCTAGAGGTACTTCTCCGTAAGCTTTCGATATAGACGCGTAAACTTCACGATCTCTGTAGGATAGTTTAACCGTATCGCCGAACGCTACTCTACCTTTAATCAGATCCCACCTGACATTAGTTACGAGATTTCCATAGGAATCCACGTATATGATCTTCCCTCTTAACCTATCCCCATCGATTCGCGGTATAGCCAACCTAACCCTTTCTATATCCTCTACACTCCTACCTAACATCTCTAAGGGGTAGCCTAACGCGATCCATGCCGCTGTTGGAGCGAATATATCCCTGCCATGAAACGTGAAGCTAACCTCACCCAGCATTACATGCCTACTCTCTATGACGTATACGCCTTCTATGCCGTCATCCTCGGCTGCTAGCGTTAGAACCCCGTTATCAGGACCTATGAATATATACCTCTTAGATTCGATAGCTATAGGCCTCCTCTCCGTCCCTACACCCGGATCTACTACGCATACATGTATCGTCCCAGAGGGGAAAAAGCTATAAGCTCTATAGAGTATATATGCCGCTTCTTCTACATCAAACTTCGATACATCGTGCGTCACATCGATGATCGTTGCATTAGGGCATATCGAAAGTATTACCCCCTTCATACAAGCTACATACGGATCTCTATAGCCGAAATCAGTCGTTAACGTTATTACATGCTTCATCAATCCAACCCATACATAACTCTAAGGATCATCGCCTACTAATATTTTAACGTACGACAGAGGCTTTAAGACCTATTCGAATACCTCCATCCACCGAGATACACCTCGAGCTTAATCCGTTAGCGTGACCGTGTATCGATAACCCTAGTCTTCGCCGCGCTAACCTCATCTATAACCTATAATCTACGTTCGAACCTACTATGTTTATCCTTAAAGTTTTCGCATAGACCTCTGTTACCGTGATATCAACTCTATTCACACCCATAACTTCCTCGATAGGTCTATCATCGATATTTTCGTAAAGTTTTAAGGTATCTACAGGCATCCATATCGAATACCGGTGTGATCATATAAAACTATTCCTCTCCCCGATCTCTGAATATGGTATGATGCCGCCTAATAATCGACGCTATAGCTACGGTTACCAAACCGGCGGATAGCGTTACGATAACGTGTAGGATGAGTTTATCCATATATACGTATCCAAGGATAACGCGAGTATGGATAGCAGGGCTAGATTGCATGCTGGCGATGTTATCATATATGAATCTTGGTAAGGTTTCCGTTAAGCTTTCTGAAGAACTCTAACCTATTCCTATACCTAGTCTCTCAGATCTCTATGAGGGAGGCACTCTATACCTAGATATAAACATGGCTAGACCTATACCTGTCATGGCAGTAACTATATACCTTAGAGGCGCGTCACGAGGTAGCCATAGCATCGTCGAACTCATTCATGATGACGTAACGTCTGAAGACCCCCTAAGCATCGGCGACCCTTAGATACGCTTTGATATATCCTAAAATCTCTGTTACGCTCACTAAAAGGTGGCTTATCTTTATACCATATCCTTTCCTGCTCTAAACGTCTTTCATCTCTAAGCTATCTTGAAGTTAACCTGGCTATACACAGCCTCAATCCGATATGTTGAGGTTACCCTCACGGTACAACGTTTATCTTCGAGACCCCCTAGATATAGGGTCACGTCATGATTGGCGGCGTATGCGGGCGTATCTTAATGGTTGATCTGTCTTCGGGTAGATCCTCGGTTGAGCAGCTGGATGAAAGTTGGATATCGAGGTTTATCGGGGGGGCAGGTTACGCTACCAAGTTTCTACTAAACTACACAGCCGTAGAGAGGTCTAGTATTCCGGATCCTCTATCGCCTGATAACCCTCTGATAGTTATGACAGGACCTCTTACTGGGGTATCTGCCTTCGGATCTAAAACAGTATTGGTATCTAGATCGCCTCTAACGTATGGGTTAGGTAAATCTACGTTCGCAGGCTCGTTCGGCTTATCTTTGAAGAAAGCTGGCTTCGATGGCATAGTGGTGGTAGGGGCATCAGATAAACCTGTACATATAATCATAGACGATGGATCTGTAGATGTGAAGCCTGCATCGGATCTCTGGGGCATGGATTCATTGGAGGCGTCATCGGCTATAGCTAGGTTTCTAGGTGATGGGTTCAGATCGATCGTTATAGGTTTAGCTGGTGAGCGTCTCTCTAGGATAGCATGTATAGTAAGCTCTGAGAGGAGAATTGCAGGTAGGACAGGGTTAGGCGCTGTTATGGGTTCGAAGAAGCTTAAAGCTATATCTGTACGTGGATCCAACCCTATCGATGTACATGATCCTGAATGCCTTAGGGAACTGAACTCTGACTGGCTTTCTAAAGCTCCCAGGACTAGCAGAGGTGAAGCGATGATGGAATATGGGACCGCCGGAGGTGTATCGATGTTTATACGAACTGGAAATCTGCCGATAAAGCATTGGGTTATGGGGTCATGGGATGATGCTTGGAAGATAAGCGGCGTAACTATAATGGAGAAGTATAGGAGTGGGAGCGGAAGGAAGATCTGCGGCTCAGGGATCCTCTGTAGTATTGCGTGTGAGAGGGTTATCGAGTTCGATGATCCCGGGTTCGGTAGATACAAAGGTAAAGGTCCTGAGTACGAATCTGTAGCCGCTCTAGGGTCAATGGTCCTCAACTCTGATCCTATAGTTCTTATAAAGCTCAACGAACTCTGTGATAGGCTCGGTATCGATACTATATCGACTGGTGAAGTTATAGCTTGGGCTATGGAAGCCTACGAGAAAGGGCTTATTACTAAAGATGATACTGGCGGTTTAGAGCTCAGATGGGGTGACGCATCGATTCTATCCAAGCTTATAGAGATGATAGGTTTGAGAGAGGGTTTCGGCACCATACTCTCTGATGGTGTTAAGAGGGCTTCCGAAGCTATCGGTAGGAGTACGAATCGTTTCGCACTACATGTTAAGGGACTTGAGGTTCCCTACCATAATCCTCGACTCTATAAGAGTATGGGGCTTGCTTACGCTACATCTAATAGGGGTGCATGCCACCTCCAAGGTATGGCTATGTTAGTGGAGAGAGGAGTTCTTTTACCTGAGTATGGCATATCTAAGCCGCCTTCATCTGTTGAGGAGTATGTCAATACGGTGATTATACACCAGAATTTATGCTGCTTCCTAGATTCAGCTATACTATGTAAGTTTGGTGTATTCGGTATAGTCGATTTCGATCACATCGCTAAGGTTTGGACCGCCGTTACAGGTATAGGATGCGATAAGATGGGTATACTACATGCGGGAGAGAGTGTATGGTACCTAGAAAGGATGGTAAACTACCTATTCGGTATGAGCAATAGCGATGATAATCTCCCTAGGAGATTCGTAGAAGAACCTATCGCCGATGGACCTGCTAAAGGATCGGTATGCGATAATATACATGAGATGCTAAACCTATTCTACGAATGTAGAAGTCTCCGATCTATAGAGGAACTGAAGAGTAAGCTTCATATGCTTGGGTTAGAGGATATTGCGCCTCTAGCTGATAGGATTAAACTTAACTGACCGTTACGGCTTCTTAGTGTTCCATCCATGTTTCAAAGCGGTTTTATAAAGTACCAATACGTTATCTATGGGTGTATCTGGTTGTATGCTATGGGTTGGCCCTAGGATTAAACCTGTAGGTCCTAGATCAGCTATCCTATCTATCACCTCTTTTGCTACATCCTCCACTCTTCCGAAGGGTAGTATGCTTTGAACGCCTATAGTTCCATCGAAACAAAGTTTATCACCGTAGATCTGTTTAATCTTGGTGGGATCCATACATTCGGGTTGAATCGGGTTGAGTATATCTACACCTATCTCGACTAGATCTGGTATTATAGGCTCTATCCATCCATCGCTATGGAAATTGAAAAATACTCCGTACCTATGGCATAGATCTACCAACTCCTTATAGCGAGGCTTCAACAGATGCCTCCATATACTGGGTGAGATCATCATCCCCTTCTGCATACCTACGTCATCCCCATCATATACGACGTCGATACCAGCTTCACATAGAAGCTTAGCTTGCTCCAACCTTATCCTCTGAAGATTGTCCAAGACTCTATTCAAATAGTCGATCCTCGTATACAGTATTTTCATAGTTTCGTTAAACCCTATAAGCTGCCATGCGATCTCCCATAAATGCTCTACAGAACCGTATAGACAGTAGTCCTCGTAGGCTCTACGAATCCTTAGAACTTCATTGAATCTATCTACATCCACTTCAGGCCATATATAATCATCGAGCCTGATAAACTGTAGCGGATGCCTATAGTAGGTGTACGTATAAGTCCTGTCTGGACGCCATATACTCTCCACACCCCATATATCCCTCCTAACCTCAAAACCCATATACTCACCCACGATATATGCAGGACCGTAAGGCCCCTCCTTAACTTCTACACCACTGGGAAGATAGCCACCCCTAATACCTATATGCGTACCAATGATATCGACACCAAGATACCTATATAGATCCAGGTAATCCTTAAACCCTAATAGAGATTTCAACCTTTCGTAAGGTTCAGGTCTAATCCTAAGGATCAAAGGTATCCTATCAGGCTCCTCCAAAAGAATACTGTATATGCAACGATCCCTAGGCGTCAAACCCTAACATCCAATCCGTGAAACCGACAATTTAAGCTTATGAATAAACGATCACGCCGTATATTGCATCTTTGGTTCACAAGAGATCGAGTTAGGCGCATTCGAGTACAATCTGATGTGCCTAGTGTCTATATCTGTAACTGTTAAGCTTAGAAGGGTGATCGTCCAGTTGGCTGAGAGAATGATTGAATATGGTATCGCTAGAAGTAGATCACATGCCATAAATCCTAAGATCGAACATGCTATCGAGAGAATCGTCGAGAGGTAGAATTCTGGGAGAATCTCCGTAGTGGTGTCAAGGAGCTGAAGAAGTCTAATTACAAAATTAGCCATGGAAGAATAAGCGAATTACTAGGCGAGGAGAAGTCTCGATGTCGATATATCGATACCAGCCTCATAATTTCTGAGGAAAAACTGAAAGGTCATCGATAACTATGATCTTCTCACACTCGTTTCTTAGAATGATGTTCTTATTCCCTCGATCTTTATGATTATCTTCCTTCGCAGGTATGCATACTTTTCAGAATCCAATCCCTAAATCTCGGTATTATCTCTATAGATAGTCTGACTGCAAAATCCCAGAGTTCTATCGGTTCTACGGCTAAATACCTGTGTATAAGTCTATTCCTCATAGCTATCGCTAACTTTAGCTCCTTAGCAAGTTCGCCGCTTATATAGCCATGTTCGCTTAGCTTCTCCACATAATCTCTGTAGGATTCGGCTACACCGAGATTTTTAGAACTGAAGATATGTGCACATATATCTATGATTGCTTGTATTGAATCTTGAACTATGCCTTTGAGGGCGAACCAAGCTTCAAAATCCGTTGAAACATCCTCGGGTTTATGTTTTCCGAAGAAAGATTTGATATTATCGTTGAGCTGCGTGAGGTAGTCTATCCTCTCCTTGATAACTCTCAGATCTAAACCTA
Organism: Candidatus Bathyarchaeota archaeon; assembly: GCA_025058595.1. Classification (GTDB taxonomy): domain Archaea; phylum Thermoproteota; class CALKCG01; order B24; family DRYS01; genus DRYS01. The sequence goes on along the minus strand of JANXEK010000002.1, from coordinate 66,097 downwards.
CTGGATTATCCAGCCATTTCCTAAGTAGAACTCTTGTTTGGTAGGCTACCTCAGGATATCTAGTATTTACTTCAAGCCTTAGAGTATCGTCATAACCTCTATCGATTATGAGTATACCCTCAGATAGAACCTTAGCCTTCAGGTGTAGTGGAGCTCTAGCTAAATCCAGAATATCTATCTTATCCTCGCATACACCTAGAGCCTTTGATATACTCGATAAAACTTCAGCGAAAGCCTGCAACCCGCTATCTTTAAGGAGTACCGCTACATCATAGTCGCTTATCGGCGAGGCTTCCCCCCTAGCTCTCGAACCGAATAGATACGCCAATAAGACATTATCATCTTCTCTAAGAGCCTCCTTTAACCTCTCTAATACATCTTTCTCTGCTGGCATCCTTAATACACCTAGTAAATTTCTCCCCCGGTTTACGTTTAACAGTTACGCATTCAAACGTTATGACATCCATAGGAAGATCCCTCCATCTCTGGTTTCTATAGCTCTATTATCCTATCAGCTGTATAAACTTCTCTGCACCTCCCCCTATGATAAGCTAGGAGAAAGCAGAAGTTCAACTAATCTTCATACATACTCACCATACCTCATGAAACTTCATCAGAGACCGTGGGATAGGGTATTTAATTCTTCTAACTAAATTTCAAAAGGTAGTGGACCGGGCGGGATTCGAACCCGCGACCTCCCGGGTGCAAACCGGGTGCTCATACCAGGCTGAGCTACCGGCCCGCTACGATATCTATGTAACCCTGTTCGTAGCTGATAAGCCTTGCTCTGATTCTGTATGGTTCTTCCTCTAAGTAGATATCATAACTTCTATGCACGGCTTCATTTAAAGCGTAAAATTTATATAATTTACGGGTAGAATCTAATGCTTCTCTGGTTTGCCTATATAGGGGTGTACCTTCTGTATGGGGTTAAAGCTAGCTTCAAGTATGTCTAGGCTTGGTACCGAAACCGCTTTCGAAGTCTTAGCGTTAGCTAGAGAGATGGAGTATAAGGGGTTTAATATTGTGCATTTCGAGATAGGTGAACCTGATTTCGATACTCCCGGGCATATCAAAGATGCAGCTATCGAAGCGCTGAAATCTGGGTTTACGCATTATACTCCTTCGCAAGGTATAAGGGAGCTCAGAGAGGCTATCACCGATAAAATTCGTGATGATTACGGAGTCGATTTCGATCCTAATAGAAACGTCGTAGTTATGCCTGGTGCTAAGCCATGTATATTCGCAGCTATGCTAGCTCTACTCGATTCAGGTGACGAGGTTATAATACCTAGCCCAGCTTATCCCATATACGAATCCATAGTTAACTTTGTAGGTGCTAAACCTATATTAATCCCTGTACATGAGGGGGAGGAGTTCAGGCTTACAGCCGATGCTGTGGTCGAGAATATAACCGATAGGACGAAGATGATAGTTGTTAATACTCCGTGCAATCCTACAGGATCCATGCTATCTGCTAGCGATGTTAAAAGTATAGCCGAGGTAGCTAGGGAGAAAGGCATCTATATACTAGCAGACGAAGTGTACTCTAAGATAGTCTTCGAATATCCTCACTATTCGTTCTTAAAAGAATTCGATGATAATATCATAGTGGTGGATGGCTTCTCTAAGACGTATGCTATGACTGGTTGGAGGCTGGGATACGCTATCGCTAATAGTTCGCTCATCGAGTATATGACGAAGCTTCAGATAAACATCGTAAGCTGCCCTGTAGCGTTCGTACAGAAAGCTGCTATAGCTGCTCTAAGAGGTCCGCAGGATTGTGTGAAATCTATGGTCGAAGAGTATAGGAGCCGTAGAGATCTTATATACGATCTCATGAGGAAGATCGACGGCATCAGAGTTATCAAACCTAAGGGGGCATTCTACATATTCCCGAACGTTAGCAGCTACGGGTTGAAATCGATAGACCTTATGAAATACCTGTTAGCAGAGGCTAAGGTAGCCGTTCTTCACGGAACAGCTTTCGGTCAGCATGGTGAAGGCTATCTTAGACTTTCGTATGCTCTATCTAAAGAGATGATAGTGGAAGGTTTGAAGAGGATTAGTGAAGCTCTAGAGAAACTTTAGGAGATAGGCGTATTTACTGCAATATATATTCACGTCTCTTCTAGTCGGATCCTAAGTTTAGAAATGTATATGTATAACTCTACTATGTTGTACATGGTTTCAGCTCCGTTAACTTTAAGATGGAAGCTTATACTTCTTGAAGGTTATCTCTTTGGGCTGCTAACTACAGTTTTCTAGAGTAATAATGCTAAAGGTTTATATAGAATCCTCCTTTCACTCTCTAGATTGAAGGCTATGCAGGAAAGTAGTGTCGATACTCTACTCCTAAACGAGTATCTCGAGGGAGTGTCATGGCTGATAAAGGAAAATGCTAACTTCAACTACTCTTACAGCGGGTTATTGAGCTATATAGCCAACACATATCTCAGGGAATATGCTCTAAGAACTATGCCTAAAGAAGCTGCTAGAGCTCATATAGAAGGCGACATCCATATCCATAACCTCGATAGCGGAAATCTTATACCGTATTGTCATGGAGGAGATCTTCTCCTACTACTACGTATAGGCATAAGATCTCCGACTATAACCTCTCGTCCTGCGAAACATTTCTCAGCTGTAGTCGATCATATAGCCAACTATTTCCTCATGAGTCAGAACGAGTTCAGCGGTGCTCAAGCATTCTCGGATTTCGATACTATAGTAGCTCCGTTCATAGCGTACGACCATCTATCATACAAGGAGGTTAAACAGAATCTTCAGAAGCTCGTATACAATTTGAACTTTACTACTAGACAGAGCTTCCAATCGCCGTTCACAAATTTAACGTTTAACCTATGCTGTCCAGCTCATCTTGAGGAGCAACGTGTGATAATAGGCGGTGAGGAGAAGGAGGATACTTACGCTGATTTCCAGGATGAGATAGAGATGGTTAATCTAGCTATGGCTGAGATATACGCGGAGAGGGATGCGGCTGGTAGACCATTCACATTCCCCATACCTACGGTCAACCTCACTAACAGGTTGGATTGGGATTCGGAAGCCTTAGATGCTATCTTCGAAGTTGATTCTAAGCTTGGCACCTACTACTTCATGAACTATCTAGGTTCAGGTATACCTGAGAATACTATGAGGTCTATGTGTTGTAGGCTTCTCATAGATCTAAGCCAGCTATCCTCACCTAAAGGGTTATTCACATCTGAAGGCGGTACAGGTAGTATAGGTGTGGTAAGCTTGAATATGGCTAGACTAGGATATCTAGCGAAGGATGAAGCAGACTTCTTTGATCGTCTAGATAGACTTCTCGATATAGCTAGAGAGTATCTGATGTTCAAATCTGGGATGGTGGAACGTTCACTAGCTAAAGGGTTGATGCCTTTCGCTCAAGCTTACGGCTTCGATCCAGATAGATACTTTAGAACTATAGGAGTTATAGGCTTAAACGAGATGTGTATAAACTTCCTGGGAGAATCCTTATCGAAAGCTGTGGATTTTGTCGAAGAGGTGCTGCTCTATATAGGCGATAGGCTCAAAGAGTTTCAGATAGAGACAGGTAAGTTATGGAACCTAGAGGAGACCCCAGGTGAGGGTGCTAGCTACAGACTCGCCAAGATGGATAGAGAGAGATACCTTGGAATCTATACTAAAGGTGTAGATTCCTCCCCATACTATACGACCGTGCTAATACCTACGGATGAAAATATCCCCTTATCTGAGAGACTCCATATAGAGAGTAGGTTGCTTCCGCTCTTCTCAGGTGGAACCGTATTCAGGATACATCTAGGCGAACCTATAGATGCCACCGTAGCTAAGAAGCTTGTTAGGAGGATAGCTGAGAACTACCGTATACCGTATATAGATCTGGCGGCTACATTCTCTATCTGTCCTAAGGAAGCTTATATGGTGCATGGCGTCTACGATAGATGCCCTAGATGCGGTGGTAGTATGGAGGTATACGCGAGAGTCGTAGGCTACTACAGACCGACCTATAAATGGAATCCAGGTAAGCAAGCGGAGTTCAGAGATAGAATCTTAGTAGGTTCAAGCTATCTATCCTTCTAACGTATCCATATACGTAGCTATCTTAGCCAACCCTTCATCTGGGATATCAAAATCGAATAGCTTATTGAATATTTCGAGTAGCCTCCTAGATGCCCTTGGATCAGGGTACATGCCAGGGGTTTCAGCTAGGAGGCATATTCCTTTCATACCATATAGCGGAGCCATAGCCATTAAGACCCCTGCGACACCATAAATCCTGCCAGTCACAGGTTTAACTCCTAACTCCCTAAGCTTCCACATCCACTCAAGATCGACCGATGTACCGTATACCTCTATACGTGGCTTCTGCTGTCCTACACCATAGCCACCCATACATACTACGAGTCTACACATCATACGATCAGCTACCTCTAGGACGCGGCTACACAGCTCATACTGGCCGTATGGCGTGTAAGCTTGAGTATTTCCATAGAGTATGAGTAATTTTCTACCTTTAATATCGGCTAAATACAGCTGTGCTATGGAAGGTTTTATCGTTCCGTCGGATTCTACGAGAGAGATATCTTGGAAGTACGGCGACTTTATATCGCAGATAAGCTTAGCTTTAAGTACTCTAATCATATGCAGTGCAAGTATATTCGAAACGAACCCTATACCTGGAAGCCCCTCTACAAGTATAGGATCGTATCTTTCAAGCTTTTCGTAGATCTTAACAAGGCTGCGCATACCTCCTCCTCCCTATAAAATCCCTAACTCTAACAGCTATACCCCTTCTAATCTCGCTCATCTCTATCCCTGAAAGAAGAGCTTCACCTACCGCCAATACTCTACCTTTGTTGTTAAGTATAACGGTAACCTCACCTGGAACTATAAGCGGATCCGCTTCGAGTATATGCCATCCTAAGACATCGCCACCCATAGCTACCCTCTCCTCCACACTATAGGAAGATATAAGCCTAACCTTGTACCTCCTACCAGGTATAGCGTAGGTTAGCTTCATGGCCGCGGGTAGTTGGAGTAGTAGGAACCCATCCCTAGGTCTAACAGTCGCGAGGAGTTCCCCCTCAAGCCATACTCTACGTATGCGACCGGTTCTACGACTCTTCTCTACTACGCAGTTATCAGGGAATAGCTTAACGCCCACCCCATATCCAAACTGATAATCTGCTAATATCCTCACAGTTTCTAAATCTCCATAATTCCTTTCGTCAAATCTGAATATCTCTACCGGTGATTCATGTTGTCCAAAAGGCCAGATAAGCCTTAAAGCTCTAGGCGCTATAGATGTTCCAAGCCTGCTCTCAAGCCTCTTAATAGCTCTGCGATAATCAGGTCTAAGCTTTACTTCGCATCCAGTATAGAGTAGCGCTGATCGTTTAGTTATAGGATCCAACTTTTCGTAGTATCTACCATACCTTCTTAGGATGCCATACATTGCTTCTAAGAGCATCGGATGGCTTCTCGCTCTAACTGCTACTAGCTCCCATAGCCTCCCCTCATGTATAGCCTGTTTCACAAGCTCTACCTCTCTCAATATAACGTATAGATTATGCTTAGCTAGAAGCTTTACCCTACCATCTCTATCCATAGACTTTAACTCTTCGATCGATACACTTCTACAAACCGGGCAGCTGCAAGGTAGATACTTAAGTCTATCTAACTTCTTAGTACCGTACTCAGTCATATATCTATCGTCCTCCGCATATAGCGCGTAGCTCGCTGAATCAAATATGTCATAACCTACCGCTACAAGTAGGGGTATAGCCATAGGATGGCCTATCCCGAATGCATGCCGAAGCCTCCCTGCTGGTAAGCTGCGAACTACTACAACTCCTTGCGATGCTATCTCCATGAACTTATACTCCTTCCATAACCTAGGCGGAACCCCTACGGCGTATATATCGAAAGGATACCTAGACATGTATCTACACGAAAGCTCTACTAAGTCAGGATATCCTCCACCCTGGATAGCCCCCTCCCATATTATACCATCACCCTTCCGGATATTATACCACTCCCTAGCCCTTCTAGCCGTAACTATGACGCTCTCATACACTTCTCTTCTTCCTTCATGTCTAGAAGGCACATCTAGCATTACACCTACATCTGAACCTATACTCTCTTGAAACCTTATGATCTCCTCCTGACTTACCTCTAACTTCCCCCTAAACATCTGGTATGCTCCTGAATCTGTAAAGATAATACCGTCAAATCCTAGAAATCTATGGATGCCCTCGGAGACTGCAGAGTATCTCGCTTCGTCCCTTCTATATATTATGTAGGCGTTAGTCATCATAGCTTCAAGTTTAAACTCCTCCCTAAACTCTCTAGGTGTTATGATCGGTTTACCTGGATTATAGACTGGGAGGAATAACGGCGTAATTAGCTTTCTACCTTTAACCGTTAAACGGCATATACGTCCACCAGCATCCCTCTCCCTAATTTCCATCTGAATACTCGGCAAACCAGTCTTTCCACCTCATACTACGAGTTCTAGAGATAGATTAAGTTACTTAAGATCGCTAGACCAGGTTTTACTGATCTACATCTCGATCCATCTTCTAATAGTCTTCGTAGCGTCTATAACTAGCCTATAGACGGCGCATATGTCCCTGGAGAATTTAAACCCCATCCCCGTATACTTACGGGCTATTACGACTATACGATTCTCCGCTAACCCTGGTGTTGGATCTATGAGTAGAATCTCCGGTTTAGCCTCTTGAAGCTGCTTTGATAAAGAGCTGAATACCAAGCTTTTCAGATCTTCATTTTCGCATTCGATCTCAAACCTCCTTTTAATACCCGGTGATAAGGATATCTTACAATAGGTTCTCGTAGCTCTATACTTAACGTTATCCGCGTATTCTATCATCGTCGAGAATTCATGTAGTCTCTCAAAGCCTAGGAGAAACCCCATATATACAGGTCGATAATATATGGTGGCAGCATTAGCATCACCCGTATAAAATGCTATCCTACCGCCACCCACTCTTTCATAGCTCTTAAACAATCCCTCTAAAGCCTTAACAACATCTGGCTTCAACTTAGACATACGACATACGTTAATATCGAGTAGGTGTTAAATAAATCTGACTTGCACTCTATGAATACTGGAAAACCCAGGGTAATAGTAGACGTAAGGGAAGAATCTACCGGTATTGTAAACCTATTGAGAAGGGAGGATGTAGAGCCTGTAATCGAGAAGCTCGAAATAGGGGATTACATATTATCCGAAGAGGTTGCCGTCGAACGTAAAAGCGTAGAGGATTTCATCAGCTCTATATTCGATGGTAGGTTATTCGAGCAAGTTAAAACCCTCAAATCATCTTTCAATAAACCTCTACTTATAGTAGAGGGTGATCCTAGGAGGATTGGTAGAAGGATAAGAAACTTGAGGATCTATTTCGGAGCATTATCTTCGCTTACGATAGATTACGGTGTAGCCATGATTCAAACGACGGATATAGATGAGACAGCTATCCTCCTAGCATGTCTAGCTAAGAGGATACATCGGGTTAAGCCCTCTAAACCTGTGACGGTGAGGCTTCCGAGGATACCATCATCTTTACCGCCTCAGATAGCTACTCTCGCTACGCTTCCAGGAATAGGTGTAACCCTTGCGAAGAGGCTTCTATATCACTTCGGAAACTTGGAATCTATCTTCAACGCATCGGTGGTAGAGCTTAGCAGAGTAGAGGGGCTAGGACGGGGTAAAGCTTTAGCTATAAGGAGCTATATAACAGAGAACGTATACTCTAAAAGAGGAGAAGATAGGATGGGTAAGTTAGATTCGATGGGTAACATCGAAGGATAGTTTTATCTTAGATATTTCAAGTAGACCTAGATCTGTTGGGATAAGCTTAGCTGTACATACCACATATATTGATATCTCTGTCCTTTGTATCCTATATATGATGATTAAACGATGATCGAACGTTATCTAGGATTTAGACAGAGGCTTGAGTCAATCTTAGAGAATTCGCTCCATCAGGAAGTTAGGCTTATAACGTTAGCCGATTTCCAGGGTATAGATATAGAAGGATTCGTTATCCCAGGATTTAAGAAGGATTCTGAGGTTAAACTGCCTTTATGGGTCGCCATAGAACTTGTCAAAGCTGGGATTGTGGAGTTTAAAGAAGATGAGAGGGTCGACATGAAGACGTTATCCAAACTGCACTGGATCGAGGTTATACAGCCATCCAGGGTGCTATCGCCTCTACCTGAAAATTTCTATCTCAAACTAAAATTTTATCTGGATGAGCTTAAAGCTAAGGCGCTACGTGAAGTCGATAAGATCGAAGAGTATAGGAAGGCTTTAATGATGGCTGGAGATATAGCTTCTAGTAGGTTGCGTAAAGTTATGGAGTTAACGCTTGCTAAGCAGACGATACAAACGATATCGAACTTATCCATCGAGGAGAGGATCCTGTACGAAGGGTTGAGAGGGATCGTAGAGGAGTGGAGGAATCTATATTGGGTGGGAAGCTAGATGGAGATAACGTTCAACATAGCCGATAAGTTTCAGAGCTTCCTTAGAACGTTTAGATCTGAAGATGGATCTTTCAAGTACCGTGAGCAGCTCCTCCAGATAGCCTCCCTAGGCTTGAAAAGCATTAAAGTTAGCTTCATAGATCTGAGGATATATGATGAAGAGTTAGCTATATACGCTCAGAGATATCCAAGTAGAGTTTTACCAGAGCTAGAGAAAGCTGCTTTCGATCAGCTTAAAGTGGAAGCAAGGGATTACGCTGAGAAGATTAGGAAGATTAACGTAAGGTTTAAGGATCTGATAGAGACGTTCCCATTAAGGAAGATCTGTGTAGATCATCTAGGACAGTTAGTACAGTTTGAAGGGATTATAGTCCGAGCGACTGCTGTACATCCGCTCCTGATTAAAGCTACATTCGCTTGTAAAGTCTGCGGCCATATATCCGAATCTATACCTCAAGAGGAGAGTACGGCTATAGCTACACCGACTATATGTCCAAACTGTAAGAAGAGTAGTTGGAAGCTACTTGAAGATAGATCTGAGTTTATAAACTATCAGGAGCTTAGAATCCAGGAAAGACCCGAGGATCTACCTCCGGGGCAGATACCTAGATGGATAGATATCGTAGTTACAGATGATCTAGTGGATACCGCTAGACCTGGGGATAACGTCGTAGTCACAGGGATAGTTAAAGCTAAGCCTCAGATACTGCCCGGTAGGGGTGGGCTTCGTATATTCAATTTAACGGTCGAAACGAATAATATAGAGGTTAAAGGTAAGGAGCCTGAGCAGATAGAGATCACGGTAGAGGAAGAAGAGAGGATTAGGAAGATAGCATCTGATCCCGGTATTTACGAGAAGCTTAAAGCATCGATAGCCCCGGCAATCTATGGATATGATGATATTAAAGAGGCTATAGTATACATGCTATTCGGCGGTGTTCCCATAACGGTTGGAGGGAACCAGATCAGAGGAGATATAAATATACTCATCATAGGCGATCCAGGTACAGGTAAGAGTCAGTTACTACAATATGTTCATAGAGTTGCTCCTAGAGGGTTATACACACATGGGAGGGGAACTACAGCTGCAGGATTGACAGCCGCTGTAGTTAGGGATAAGGGTGGAGCTATGGCTCTCGAAGCAGGAGCTCTCGTACTCTCCGATAGAGGTGTATGCGCTATAGATGAGATAGATAAAATGAGACCTGAGGATAGGGTTGCTATGCATGAAGCTATGGAACAGCAAACTGTATCTATCGCTAAAGGTGGTATAGTCGCTACGCTTAACGCACGGGCTTCTATAATAGCGGCGGCTAACCCAGCCTTCGGTAGATATGACCCGCTCAGAACGGTGGCAGACAATATAAACCTACCGGTTTCGATACTATCCAGGTTTGATCTGATATTCGTATTGAGGGATAAGCCTGATAAATCTCTAGATGCACGTATCGCCGAACATGTATTGATGCTTCATAGTACCCGAGAGCTTCCTGAAGCCCCACCGATAGAATCCGAATTCCTCAGGAAGTATATAGCTTATGCTAAGAGGATCAACCCTAAACTTTCGAAGGAGGCTATGGAGAGAATAAGGGATTTCTACCTGAAAATGAGGGCTTTATCTGAGAGTTCAGGTTCGCCTATAGCTATAACGGTTAGGCAGCTTGAATCCATAATAAGGTTAGCTGAAGCTAGGGCTAGGGCTGCTTTAAGGGATACGGTAACAGTGGAAGATACTGAAGCCGCTATAAGGCTCATGGGAGCGACTTTAGAGCAGGTTGGGTTCGATATAGCTTCTGGTAAGATAGATATAGATATCATAATGACTGGGAAGCCTAAGAGTATGAGGGATAAGCTTCAACTGATACTCTCCGTAGTCTCTAAGCTTGAGAAGGAGAACGGTATGGCCGGTAAAGATGATCTGGTAAAGATATTGGAGGAGGAGTATGGTATGGATAAAACAGAGTCTGTTAAGCTTATAAATCAGATGCTTAAAGAGGGAACTTTATACGAGCATAGACCTGGATTCTTGAAGAAAACTATGTAGCTTTCGTTACAGCTATCTATGGTGGTCTCCGTGTAATGTAGGGTGAGGTTGGACGTATGCGTCTCAGGGATCTGCCGATACCTAGAGATATATCGAGTATGCTTGAATGGAAAGGTATCGATACCTTATACCCTCCCCAGGAAGATGCCCTGACTAGGAGCAACGTATTGAAAGGCAGAAATCTTCTGTTAGCCACCCCTACGGCTAGCGGTAAAACGCTTGTAGCTGAAGTATGCGGCCTGAAACATATATATGAGGGTAGAGGGAAAGTACTGTATCTAACTCCTCTTAGAGCTTTAGCATACGAGAAATATCAGGAGTTTAAGGTTAACGAAGAACTTGCATCTAAGCTTGGGTGGAGAGTGAGAGTAGCTTTAACTATGGGTGATTATGATAGTGAGGATCGATGGCTTTCAGATTACGATTGGATAGTTACGACTAACGAGAAATGCGATTCTCTAGTGAGGCATAAAGCTCCGTGGCTTAAAGACGTATCTTTGGTGGTAGCAGATGAAGTGCATTATATAAACGACCCGGATAGAGGTCCAACCTTAGAGGTGCTTCTGACGAAGATCAGGTATCATAAGCCTGAAACACAGATACTAGCTTTAAGCGCTACGGTTAGGAATGCTGAGGAGATAGCTAGATGGCTCGATGCAGATTATGTAGTATCTGTTTGGAGACCTGTGAAGCTTACAGAGGGTATCGTATACGGTGGACGGATACTGTTCGCCGATGGTTTCGAGAAAACGTTGACAAGTAAACTCGGAGACCCTATACTAGATATAGCGGTGGATACTATCCGGGATGGAGGGCAGCTTCTTGTATTCACGAATACTCGAAGGGATGCTGTCTCGATGGCTAAGAAACTGTCTAAGGTAGTCTACGAGCTACTGGATAGCGAAGATAGGGTTAATCTTAGATCGATATCTAAGATGATCCTCGAAGTCGGAGAGGCTAGAATACCGCACTCAGATATACTATCAGAGCTTATACGTAGAGGGGTAGCGTTCCATCATGCAGGGTTGCATAATATGCATAGAACCTTTATAGAGGATTATTTCCGTAAAGGTTTCATCAAAGCCTTAGCGGCTACACCTACTCTAGCCGCAGGTGTAAATCTACCTGCTAGAGTCGTGGTAATCTCTAGCTACTATAGATTCGAACCTGATATAGGCTATCACGAGATACCTATCATGGAATACAAGCAGATGGCTGGAAGGGCTGGTAGACCTAAATACGATAAGGAGGGTTTCGCTCTGATAATCGCTAGAGATGAAGATGAAGTCGAGTATCTTATAGATAGGTATATACGGGCCGAGGCTGAGGTTTTAAGATCGAAACTCAGCTCGGAGAAGGTACTAAGGAGTCATCTACTCGGAGTTATAGCTTCCGAAGGCTCTACTAGTAGGGGTATGCTCTACAGCTTCTTCGGTAGATCCCTATTCGCAAACCAGAATCATATGGAGAATATTAAGCGATACATCGATAAGGCCCTTAGATTCCTATCGCAGTATCAGATGGTGGAGGTCGATCAAGATACTTTCTACGCGACGAAGCTAGGTAGGAGAGTATCTGAACTTTATATAGATCCGCTTTCAGCTGTAATCCTCGAAAGAAACCTTCATATCGTTAGAAGCCATACGGATCTCACCCTACTCTACATCGTAGCTTCGATGCCTGATCTAGAGCCTAAACTATATCCTTCAAGAGCTGATATTAGAAAGCTTGAACCAATACTGGATAGCAGGTATAGCGAGCTGCCGCTAGATAGCGAATGGTATACGAGCGTAGGCTACATAGAAGCCCTAGCCCGTCTGAAGACCGCTTTAACCTTAGAAGCTTGGATAGAGGAGGAAAGCGAAGAGAGGATCTACGAGGCATTCCATGTAGAGCCAGGCGACCTTTTCCGGCTAACTTTAACCGCTTCGTGGCTTCTCTACGCGTCTTCAGAGTTAAGCCCGTTAATAGGCTATAGCGATCTAAACGGTGAATTCAGAGTACTAAAAGATAGGATGGAGGTTGGTGTTAAATCCGAGCTATTATCCCTGGTAAAGCTAGAGGGTATAGGTAGAGTTAGAGCTAGAAACCTTTTTAACGCTGGCTTCAGAAGTTTGGAGGATTTACGTCATGCGAAGATGGAGGATCTAGTGAAAGTACCATCAATAGGGATGGCTGTAGCGCAGAGGATACTAGAGCAGGTTAAGAATCTACGTTGAATTTCAGGCTTCTTCTTCCTCCACCTCTCCCTCTTCAGATACTTCCTCCTCTAAGCTTTCTATCTTCATAAGCCTCTTAGCATACGAAGTTAGATAACCTGCTATAGCATTTCTGAGGAATTTAGATTCTATGTTTAAAACCTTAGCTACCAGCTCCTTATTCCTGTCGAAATCTGTGGATATCTGCTCGTTATATTTCTCGAATATCAGCTTCGCCGTTCTTTTCACGAAAGCAGGTCTTATGTTGCCTATACTTCGTCACCCTCCCCGCTTCTAAATCTATCTAGCCTTAGAGGATACGAGTTTAACCTTAGATCGATTTAAATCTTTAGTCTCCGCTTTCTTCGAGTTTCCCTATCGTATTTAGATTGCGGTATATAATTTTAAGCTTCTCGAGTCTCTATAGGTATCCAGATCTGTATGGTCCTGTCGGCTAAGATATTCAAGCTAGTCGAGGATATTCCTATGGATAGTATAGCTAGGAAGCTTAGAGAGTATAGGGAAGAAAGAGTATACGAGAAGATGGGTGTTAAACTCGACCTAATAATCGAGGTCAGAGATATAGTAGCTTCTAGCGATAGAGTTAGAGCGGTATTCTGCTTTGACAAACCGATATTCGTGAAACAGAGGGGGAAGCTTACGCCGATCATAAGAACTTATGAAAGCACTATAGTTTTCAGATATTCCTCCGGATATACAACCTTAACGGTATTGGAGAAGAAGCATCGCGCGAATATGATCGCAAATAGGATAAGCGAGATACTCTTCATAAAACGTGGACTCATAACCGAAGCTACATTCTCAACCGAGAATATGAAAAGATTTCATGAAGAGAATCCTGAATCTACCAAGGTTATATTCTTCGACGGCGTCGATATACCTGGGATTAGCAAGCTTTCACTCTATGGAGATAGCTTGAAGGATACAACTCTATATACGGAGTATCTGAGACGCGGGAAGATATGGTACATAGTAACGACCTCCAGAAGTTACGGGATAACTGTAGGTATAGCGCGTAACGGTGTAGTGGTTGCCTTCGGGAATGTAGGTGAAGGTGATTTCATAAGATTCATAGAAGATGAAGTCCTTCCACTCATACAAAGATGATATAGGCAACGCTAATAAGGCAGCTTCGATGTTATGAACGAGTCGCGTTGAATAGTTTTAGGAGGATTAAGCTTTGGGGAAGAGACTTGCGGTGTTAGATGCTGAGAGATGCGTAGGCTGCCAAATGTGTATGTTCGCATGTAACCGTAGGTTTTCGTCAGGTGGATATAGTAAATCTGCTATCCATGTTAGGAGCGTAGGAGGCTTCGAGAAAGGATTCACTGTAGTCGTCTGTAGAGCATGTGAAGATCCGCCGTGTGCTAAGGCATGCCCTACCAATGCTTTGAGGAGGAGGGTTGGCGGAGGTGTAATCTTGGATCCATCCAGATGTATAGGGTGCGAGAGATGCGTAGATGCATGTGTAATAGGAGCAGTATCCTGGGATGAAGAGAAAAATAAGCCTGTTGTATGTGTTCATTGTGGATATTGTACGAGGTATTGTCCATACAACGTTATAGGGTTGGAGGAGGTATGATACTGTATGTGGAATGTACTCTACGTAGACCTATCTAAAAGAGATTTCTGGGTTGAAGATAGACAGGATCTATTCGATAGATGGCTTGGAGGTATCGGTGTAGCTATACAGCTTTTCAGAGAAGAGATCAAGCTTGATGCAGATCCGTTGAGCCCTGATAACGTAGTAGTATTCGCCGTCGGGCCTCTAACATGTTTATATCCGATGGCGTCTAAAACCGTAGCTATATTCAAATCACCATTAACAGGGAATCTAGGTGAAAGTCATGCTGGTGGTCGAAGCGCCGTAGCGATACGTATGGCTGGATATGGCGCGATAGTTATCAAAGGTGCGAGCGATATGCCTGTATACTTGACGATAGGCGATGGGACTGTCAGGTTTAGGGATGCTTCTACATTGTGGGGTATACGTAGTACCGTGACTGTAGGCCGTATACTTAGGGAGAGGGAGTATGGAAGAGGGTTAAGGACTATAATGCGTATAGGTAGAGCCGGGGAAAACCTTGTAAGGTATGCATGCGTCGTAACAGAGACTTACAGGCATTTCGGTAGGTTGGGGTTAGGTGCTGTTTTCGGTTCTAAGAAGCTTAAAGCTCTAGTTATCTATGGTAGGGAGAGTATACCTGTAAAGGAACCTAGGCTCTATCGTAAGGTATACGATGAGATATATGATCTCGCCGTTAAGAGTGAGTTGATGAAGAAATACCATGATATAGGTACATCGATGAACGTGAATATGCTCAACGCCATTAAAGGTCTGCCGACTATGAATCTCAGGTATTCGAGCTTAGATAAAGCCGAGCTTATAAGCGGGGAGTATCTAGCTGAGAATAGGTTAGGACGTAGAGTTGCATGTAGCCACTGCCCGATTGCTTGCATCCATCTGGCAGCTCTAAGGGAGCCATATGAAGGGGAGCCATACTTCTACAAAACTACGTATGTTTCATACGATTATGAGCCGATCTATGCCTTAGGATCTATGCTCGGTATAAGCGATACTGATGGCATGCTTAGACTCTTAGATTCAGTCGAAATCTACGGTCTAGATGCTATGAGTACTGGTGTAGCTTTAGCGTGGGCTACAGAAGCATACGAGAAAGGCTTGATAACCGTTAACGATACGCTTGTGGAACTTAGATGGGGCTACGTCGAAGGCTATCTACAGGCTGTACGATATATCGTAGACCAGGTTAACCAGTTCTATAGAGATCTAAGTCTAGGTGTAGATCATGCGTCCAGGATCTACGGCGGGGAGGATTACGCTCTAGCTTTCGGTGGGAATGAGATGCCTGGCTACTCGACTGGGTATGGAGCATACCTAACATATCTCACAGGTGCGAGGCATAGCCACCTCGATTCTGCAGGATATAGCTTAGATGAGAAGCTTCTAGGTAAAGAGTATCCTCCCCCTGAGCATCTTATAGACAGGTTGGTGGAGGAGGAAGCCTGGAGGCAGATCCTCTCAAGTTTAGTCGTATGCTTCTTCGCTAGAGGTATATATATCGCTGATAGGGTTGCCGAAGCATTGAAAGCTCTAGGTATAAATCATACTAGAGATACTCTGATAGATCTAGGGTTTAAGATATATAGAGAGAAGTATAAGGTTAAACTAGATCTAGGCTTCAGGATAGATTCCCTTAGGATACCTAGGAGGATCTTAGAAACCGAATGTTGCGGTAGATCGATGGATGAAACCTATCTTAAAGCTGCATTGAAATATTTCGAAGAGAAGGTTAAAGGTATGCTATCCGAGACTTAGCTTAAATATGTTTACGAATATACCGGTAGGATGATGTCGAGCAGTCTTAGACAGTTTCTAGAGGAAATAGAGGTAGAGAGGATAGGTGAGCCTGTATCTACCGAGCTACGTATAGCGGATTATCTTAGACGTTTTAGGAAGCCGGTAATGTTCGAGAATATCGAAGGATACCCGGGTTATAGGGGTATAGGTAATCTCTGCTATTCTAGAGAGGTGATAGCTAAAGCTTTAAAGATCGACCTAAACTCATTGATCGAGAAACTAGCTTCAGCTTTAGATAGACCTATAAGCTATGGTTACACTAATAACGCGCCATTCTTAGAGAACCATGAAGATAATCCTAACCTTAAAGAGATTATACCTCTAGCTATCTTCCATGAAAAGTGTCGAAGATATTATACTACCGGTACTATAGTACTTGCTAGGGAGCCACCAGATGGTAGGATGAATGCCAGCTTCCATAGGTTAATGTGGATAGGAGAGAATAGGTTTACGATAAGATTGGTACCGAGAGATCTCTATAGATTCTATACATGGAATAAAGAGCATGGAATGGATACTAGGGTAGCCGTTGTATGCGGTGTTCACCCTGCTATATGTCTAGCAGCTGCTACATCGTATCCAGATCTAAACGAGCTATCCTACGCTAGAGTCTTCTATGAGTTCAAATGTATTAAGATCGATGGGCTGGATATACCCGTAGATGCTGAATTCGTTATGATGGGGAGTATACTGCATGATGAAGAGTCTGAAGAGGGGCCGTTCATCGATATAACCGGTACATGGGATAAAGTTAGGATGCAGCCAGTACTGGAGGTGGACCGCGTATATTGGCGTAGCGATCCAATATGGCATTTCATACTGCCAGGAGGCGTCGAACATAAGCTCCTCATGGGCTTACCACAGGAGCCTAGAATATACAAGATAGTTAGAAATACTGTGCCGAACGTTAGAAAGGTGTACCTTACACCCGGTGGTTGCTCATGGCTTCATGCAATCATATCTATAGATAAGAGGAATGAGGGAGAAGGTGTTAATGCTGGTTTAGCAGCTTTAGCAGCGCATCCAAGTTTAAAGCTCGTCGTAGTAGTCGATCCAGATATAAACGTGTATGATCCGGAGGAGGTGGAATGGGCTTTAGCTACTAGGCTTCAACCAGATAGAGGTGTACACATCGTGAGAGGGGCTCACGGATCATCTCTTGACCCCTCGACTAGCAAGACGGGTTTAACTTCTAAATGGATTATAGATGCTACTCTACCAATGGATGCCAGGAAAGAGGATTACAGGAGGGAGTGGTAGCAGGATGCTATATCTAGGGTGGTGATATATGCTTGTATCTATCTAAGGATGAGGAGCGTATACTCAAAGGCGAGTATGGGTACGCTAAACAGAAGGCTATGGAAATACTGGTGGCTTTAGGTGATCTCTATGAAGCTGAAAGATTGATACCTATATCGTCGGCTCAGATAGCCGGTGTAAGCTATACATCCATAGGGGATGAAGGTTTAGAATGGATCGAAAACCTCTTCGACGGTAGGGTCGAGGTGTTATCGACGTTAAACCCGTTAGGGATGGATCTGGATAGGTGGAACATCATGGGTATACCTATGGAGTATGCTTCTAAACAGGTTAGGATCGTGGAAGCGTACATGAAACTCGGAATCCTGCCTATATGTACATGTACACCGTACCTATCAGGTAACCTTCCTACACCTGGAAGCCATATAGCATGGTCAGAATCATCGGCTGTAGTCTTTGCTAACTCTGTATTGAAAGCTAAGACTAATAGGGAGGGTGGCCCATCAGCTTTAGCAGCGGCTCTCATAGGTAAAACACCATTCTACGGGTTGCATCTGGATGAGAATCGTAGGCCTAGCGTATCCGTTAAGGTTGAGATGGATTTAGAAGAGGTTTGGGAGTATAGTGTACTCGGGTTCTATATAGGTAGGATACTAAAGGGAGGAGTAATCCCCTTTATCGAAGGATTAAAAGAGTGTAATCTAGATAAGCTCAAAGCTGTGAGTGCAGCTATGGCTTCCACGGGTGGTTTGAATATGTTCACCGCAAACGTACTTGGCGATATTAAGCCTATTCCCTGTGAAACCCTATCCTTCGATTACTCTACGTTAAAGGAGGTTATCGAAACATTACCAGAGAATATTACGGATAGAGGTAGCGTCGATATCGTATGTCTGGGTTGCCCTCATCTCTCGTTAGAAGAGCTGAATACTATAGCTTACCTCCTCAAGGGTAGGAGGGTTAAGGGTGATGTAAAGCTTTGGTTATTCACATCTAGAGCTGTGTACAGTGCAGCTGAAAGATGCGGCCTGGTAGATGAGATAGTATCCGTAGGTGGGGAGATCTATAGAGATGCATGTCCAGCTCTAGCTCCGCTATCATCTATAGGGTATAAGGTTATGGCTACAGATTCGCTTAAGATGTGGTTCTACGGCAGACATCTAGCCGGGGTAAAAACTCTATTCTTGCCGACTATCGAATGTATAAGCACGGCTTCGAGGTGATTATCCACGCGTATAAGGTGTAGGCGCCTCGTAGGGGGATACGCTGAAGGATATTCTCTGGTATCCCCTGAACCTGTAAGCTTCTTCGGGGGAGTAGATCCTTCGACCGGTATAGTAATCGATCGCTTCAATCCTATTAGAGGCGAAAGTATAGCTGCGAAGATATTCATATTTCCTAGAGGGAAAGGCTCGACTGTAGGCTCATATACGCTCTATAGGCTTGCGAAACGTGGCTCCGCTCCTAAAGCTATGATCTGTCTAGAGGCAGATCCTGTTATAGCCGTAGGTGCGGTTTTAGCAGGTATACCTCTCCTCGATAAACCTGAATCCTACATTTTCAAGACTGGTATGTACCTTAAAGTCTACGGTGATGAAGGTTTTGTAGAGATAGTATCCTAGCGTATAGAAGTTTATCCTGCATGTATCTCTACTATATCCCCATCCCTAAGCTTGTAGTTCAAGCCTACCTTCATAACGTTCGCTCTATCTAATCCGCTCCATACCCTTGCATACCTGAATCTCTCCCTCAACTCTGTATGTATGATCGATGCTACATCCCCTATAGTAGCCCCCTCCCTTAATACTACCGGTTTAGGACTCGGAGGCTCCCCAGGCTTCTTAGTATATACCCTTATAATCCTCATAGCCTTCAATATCGATGGAGCGACCATCTCTAATCCTTCACCAGTGATACACGATACACCGATTACAGGTAGCCTATCGCCTATGCTATCTTTCAATCTTTCCATATTCTCTCTAGCATTGGGTAGATCTATCTTAGAACCGATTACTATAGTGGGCTTATACTGGTATGAACCGAATAGAGAATCTTCGACTTCATCTAAGGTGACTTCGCCGTGGATCTTCACTATAGCTGAAGGTATCCTATAGCTTACTAGTAGCCGTCTCAGATCGTCGACGGTAGAGTCTAAGAGCCGTCCCCCTACGATTCTAATCCCGCCTGTATCTGTCTTCTCTATCTCGACGTAGCCTTTAGGCTCCTCTATGAGTATCCTAGACTCCTTAAGCTCAGATGTTATCTCCATGAAATCCCTGACAGGATCATCCGATAAGTCTACCATGATAATCAAGCAATCAGCAGCCCTCATCAAGCTTAAAGCATTAGAACCTCTAACGTAACCCTCAGAGAGCCCTCTGGTAAGCGGCGGCACCTCTATAAGCTGTATCCTTACGTCGTTGTAGATTAGCATCCCTGGTATAGGCTTCAAAGTAGTGAAAGGCCTATCCGAGATCTTTGGTCTAGCGTTCGTTAGAGCTGATAGTAGACTACTCCTACCGGAATTCGTGTAACCTATGATAGCTACCTGTACATCACCGGATTTCTCGATGATTAAGCTTTCATGTCTACTACGAGCTTTAACTCTACGTGCGTACTCGATCTCTTCCTCCAGCTGAGCTATCCTACGTTTAACATAGGCTATAAGCTTCTCAGTACCCTTATGTCTAGGACAGAGGGCTAGGAACTCACGCATAAGCCTTATCTTATCTCTAGGATCCTTAGCGGCTGTTACTTCAGCCCATTTAACCTTCGCTCGTACAGGTAGATTCGTAACCATGTCTTCTAATCCTTCCCTATATAGGATAGTATATCTGGATCCGAAAAATATTTTGAAGGATAGGTGAAATCCTAAATAATGGTTTTAGGGTACATCTCAAGGGGGCGGATAATGATAGCTGTTTTAGCCGGAGGTGTAGGTGCAGCTAGATTCCTACAGGGTCTTGTAAGAGTCGTAGATCCGAAGGATATTAAGGTTATAGTGAATACAGCCGATGACATAGATATCTACGGGGTACATGTATCTCCAGATGTAGATATAGTAACGTACACTCTGGCTGGGGTAGTCGACGAAGATAGAGGGTGGGGTATCAAGGGGGATACTTTTAACTTCGTAGAGAGCTTAGCTAGGTTTGGGCTTGAAAACTGGTTTAAGCTAGGCGATATGGATCTAGCTACATGCTTCTACCGTACTATGCTTATGAAGAAAGGTTTCAGTCTCACAGAGGCTACGCATAGGATATGTAGAGCTCTGAACGTAGAGGTTGAAATACTGCCTATGACCGATCACTCCGTGCAAACGTATGTAGAGACGGATATAGGTGTAATACATATACAGGAGTATATGGTTAAGTATAGGTGCGAACCTAGCATACTGGGAGTCGAATTTAAAGGTATAGGGGAAGCCGAAGCTACGGCTGAAGTTTTAGAAGCTTTAGAGGGATGTAGCGGAGTTATAGTATGCCCGAGTAATCCGGTTATCAGCATAGGCCCAATACTATCGGTTAAAGGTATCAGGGATAAGCTTAGAGGAGCAAGCTATCCTAAAGTAGCGGTCACACCTATAATAGCCGGGGCACCTGTTAAAGGTCCTGCAGATAAATTTATGAGGTTTCTCGGCGTCGAGGTATCCCCCTACGGTGTCGCCTGGCTCTACAGAGATTTTCTCGATGGATTAGTAGTAGATATAAGGGACTCAATCCAGACAGTGAGGATAGAAAAGCTTGGAATAAAAACTTTAGCTACAGATACTCTGATGAGATCCATCGAAGATAAAGTTAGATTAGCGAAAGCTGCGTTAAACCTTATGGAGATTTCGTGATGAGCCTCGCCGTGATACCTGTCAAGAATCTTAAAAATTCTAAGAGTAGGCTATCCATGATTATGGATGATGAAGCTAGAGCTAACCTAACGCTAACTATGCTCATGGATGAACTCAGAGCTTTAGAAGAAGCGCCTATCGAGAGGATAGCTATAGTTTCATCTGATAAGAAGGTGGAGAGCTTAGCATACGAATACGGTTTAGAGTTCATATACGATAACGGTCTACCGCTTAACGAATCTCTAAAACTAGCTTCGTCATGGGCTTTAGAGAAAGGTATGCAGACGATGATCATCCTACCTGTAGATATACCTTTGATAGAAGCTGAAGATATAGAAGCTATATCCGAGATAATAAGCTTAGGATGTAGCCGTAGTACAGCCGTTATAGCTCCATGTAGAAGATTCGATGGAACAAACCTACTCGCGTTAAAGCCGTTTAATGATTTCGTTTTCAGATTCGGTAAAGATAGCTACAGGCAGCATCTATACGAGGCGGCGTCGCTTGGCTTCGAAGTGTACGTATACCTATCTGAAACGGTATCGTTAGACGTAGATACAGTAGACGATCTATTGCACCTCTATAGGAAGATAGATCATAGTCGTTTCACGTTCAGTTTTCTCGAGAAGGTGTTGAAAGAGTCCATTTCCCAGATTTAAACCTGAACCTATTCTTAGGATCCATCCTGAGTATCATCGATAGACTTCTCTTCGAAGGTATATAGAACCCCATCTCAGAGAGAAGGAAGTATAACACACCGGTGGGTTGAGGCCCTCTCTCAGCTATGATTTCAAACGAAGTAGCTCTTACCTTCTCGGCTACATCTAGATATCTAGGTCTCCCCTCTACATGTATCATTCTAAATTCTTCTGTAAATTCACTATATTGCTCATCCCTCATCTCCACCACATTGTAACGACCTAGTAGCGAAGCTATCCTCTGAGCTATAACATGGTAGCATAACCTGGTTTTCCCATCCACTACGTTGAAGTAGAAATCCTCACAGTTACAATAACCTGAAGCCGGTAGTATGAAACGTTCCCTCTCCTTCCCCTCGACTATCCAGAGAATCCTGCCACTAGGTTTAAATAAACACAGTTTAACCCTCCCATCCAGAACGGTTTTAACCGCTTTATCCACTCTAGATCTACCAAACCTAGACGATAACTTCTCCAGTAATCTAGAATTTAGTATACCTTTACATTCCTTAAGAATCTCGGTAAGCTCCTCCAATCCTATCTTACGACGTATACTGGGATCTAATTAAATACTCCGTTCATCTACTCATCTTAAGATTCGATAATCTCTCTAAGCTCTCCAAGGTTTGAGAGCTAGGCTCCCTTATTTCGATCCATCCAGTTTTCGCAGCTTCTTCTAAGAGTTTAACCATTCCTCTCCCCCTAGCTATAACGACGTTCCATCCATCGAGACCTAGACTGCCTACAGATATATCGGCTAACCTAGCTGCGAAATCTCTACAAGATAGACAGCAATCGTATGGTTTCACAGATGCCCTCTTGATAGGTATCTCGAATGTTTTGCCATCTTTAATCGTAACTATGAATCTACCACGCTTAATATTCAGCTTATATAACGAGTCTTCGGGTAGGTTAAGCTTGGAAGCTAGAGTGGATCTGAGGCTGTCGTATGGGAAGGCTTCGAAGCAGAATAAACCGATTATAAGGTTTAACCTAGCCTCTAATCCTCTAACCCTGTATTGTGAGATCCTTCTAGCAGCTGTAGCTATATGCGACATACCGACGCATGCTACGCTCTTAATTCCCATCTTACCAGCCTCTCTAAACCGGTAGAAGATAGGTGCAAGACTATACCTCGAACCTGCACATTTTATAACCTCCTCCACAGTGGTAGCGATCCATGGGACGGGTTTGAACGGGTTATCGCTAGATGGCTTTGTAGCTAGAACGGCGTCTACCAACCCAGATTCTAGAGCATGACATAGTATGGATGTAACGGTGCCCCCATCCTGAGCTACATCTAGTATCCTGGGATCACGGCTTCTAGATTCATAGATCTTCTCATAGTATCCGTAAGATACTTCTAGAGGTTTATTCAACCCGAATATCTTCACCTCAAATTCATCCTGATTGGTAAGGGTTTGCGGGCATACATTGTAGCAGAGACTACACTTTGCGCATTCACCTATAAGTCTAGGTTTAGATTCCGATAGATCGAAACCTATAACCTGTATAGGGCATACCGTATAGCAGGCGGCGCAGGAAGTGCATAAACCAGCTGAGATAACGTTTCTATCTAACTCATCGAAGCCGATCTTCACTCTAGCATCAACTCTACCAGACATCACTTCATGGAGATCCGGCTTTCATTTAAAAGCGTTTCCTCCTCATAGTATAGGTTATCCGTATCGGATACTTTATACATAGAGTATATTCAAGCTAATTGCTTCACGAAATCTATCATATCGTGTAGATCCCCCTCCAATATTCTAATTAACCGGCCCGATCTAACCGTATATATCGCTACGCTTTCGATCCCCTCATGATGTATGAATAAGCTGGAATAACTTATCAATTCCATATAGGAATCCAGAGGCCTCAAGCTGGATGGATACCCGGTGTAATATCCTTCAGCTACATCTATTATAGCTATCCTCCCGCCTTGAGCCGGTATAGCTACAGCCATATGCCTCTTCCCATCGATTAAAGCTATATCCAGAATCCATACCACATACTCCCTTCCATGCATATACCTCTCATAGGCTTTTATAAGCGCGTAGAGGAGTATAGATTGATCTTCACTATCACCATAACCACGTTTAAGGGTCTCCATAGGCGAAAGGATTATCCTATCATAGGTTTCTGGCTTATAATAGCCCGCCTCTAGTGATGAAGCTGTCGGTGGGTACGGTATAGGCGGATCATCCGCATATCCTACATGATTCTTAATATACATGTATATCTCCTCAATAGACAGCCAGTAATCTAACGGATACGTTATAAGGGCTTGCACGAGCGATGCGAATCTACCTATCTCATCATCGCTTAAAACTCTAGGTATGGAGTCTGGAAACGATAAATATGATAGCATATATCTACGCCAAACCTCATAGTTTCTAGACAGGTTCGTATAACGAGCTTTAAGAGCTTCATACGATCCTAGAAGTTTATCATACGATGATCTAAGCCGGATATACTCTAGTTGGATATCTCTATAGCCTATGTTGAGTTCGTCGAAGGATCTCTGGAGGATGCTATAGTTCTCAGTTAGGGACTCATACATAGATTCCAGGATGCTATAGCTCTCGTTAAGCCGATTATACATGTATCGAAGTGCCATGTAATCATCCATCAGAGCGTTATATCTGGATTGTAGCTCATCATAATGATCCTCTAACTCCTCATAGAGGATCATTAAAACATCATATTCATGCGATACACTTGTATAGCTAGCGTTCAACCGTACATAGCTCTCGTTAAGCCGTCTATACCTCGATAATAGATCGTTGAAGCTCTCCTCAAGTTTACGATGATCATCTGAGAGAGATGTATAATCGATTCTCAGCTTAGTATAATCGTTCAACACTAGGTTATACTTGCTGTTAAGATAGAACGTAGATGCTACTCCTAGAATAGCTATAACTAGAGATACTGCGACTATGGATCTATAGCTAAGCATAGACACCCCTCGATGTAAATGATACGCTATACATCTAGCTTAAATGAGTATCTATGGCGCCCCATCTAAACATCCTCATACAGTTCACGGATTGAAAATCTCGACCCCACTTAGTGAACTTTAAAACCTCTCCGATACGATGTTAGATTTAGCTATGAAGATAGGAATACTTACTAGGAATCCTCAAGCTTGGTGCAACCTTCAGCTTAAACAGGCTATGGTTAAATTTAACGTGACCCCAGTATGCTTCGGCTTCAAGGATCTCATGGGAACTATAGGGTTAAGGCTCGGTGTAACGCTTCATGGAAAACCTATAGAGGATGAGGTATCCGCAGTTATCGTGAGACCTATAGGTTCAGGCTCCCTCGAGCAGATAATACTCAGGGTGGATCTACTCAAAGCTATAGAGGATTTAGGGGTTAAGGTTGTAAATCGAGGTGAAGCTATAGAGAAAGCTGTCGATAAATACTACTCGTTACTACTCTTAGAAAGGAATGATATACCTACACCTGCTACGATAGTAGCCGAGGGTTACGGTGAAGCTTTGAGAGGATATAGGATGCTCGGCGGGAATACGGTGTTAAAACCGTTATTCGGATCTAGAGGTGTAGGTGTAGCCAGGGTTGAAGTTAGCGATGTAGCTATCAGGCTCTTCAGGCTTCTATCTAGTCAACGTTCAGTGATATATCTGCAGAGCTATATACCGCACGGATTCTCTGATATAAGAGCGTTCGTGGTAGGCGATAGGGTTGTAGCATCTGCTAGAAGGATATCTGGATACTGGAAGACGAACGTAGCTCAAGGTGCATGGACCAGATCTGTCAAGTTGAACTCAGAACTAGAGGATGCAGCCGTGAAGGCTGCATCTATACTTGGATGCGAGATTGCGGGAGTAGATATAATGGTTACTAGGGATGGACGCTTCTTCGTGAACGAAGTTAATAGCCAGCCTGATTGGAGGGGGTTACAATCGACTACAGATAAAAATATAGCTGAAGAGATAGTAGGCTACGTAGTATCTAAGCTTAAAGGGTAGAGATGTATCTCCTTAGAAAATCTACGCTCCTATACGCATTCCCGATAAGATCGTATTCGCCGTGATATGTCTCGAGAACAGCTACCGTCGGATCCATGCCCATGATAGGTTTTAGTAGACTAGCCCATTCGATCGAACCCAATCCTAGCTGGTAGTGATCCTTTCCATCTACGATATCGTGAAGATGCACTGCATACACCTTGCGACTAAACCTTCTCATAAAGTTGGATGGTCTATCACCGCTTCTATACGCATGTGCGATGTCTAATGTCAACATAACCTCAGGGTAGCTATCTAAAACTTCTGCTAAGATCTCATGATCCGAGAATACGTATCCACGGTCATCATTCTCTACCGTTAGAATAGCAGAAGGTTTAAGAGTTAAAAGCTCTCTTAAACTCCTAACAGCGTTATCTACGGCGAAGCTTTTCTCTACACTGTAAGTTAGATTTCCACCTAGATGTAGCTCGTAGTATAGGGCATCTGCTGCCTCCCCGGTTTTCACCATACGTATAGCGTAGGATACGCTAAGCCTTCTAACATCCTCCAATGGTGCTGAGAGATCGAAATTCTTGGTAGGTGTATGAAGAGCTATCTCTAAGCCGTATGAAGCCTTCATCTTACGCAGCCAATCTGGATCTAGGTATTCAGCTTCAGGTGAGCAATGGATCGAAATAGCTTCAAATCCCAACTCACATACCCTAGCAAAGAAAGAGTTAGCTTCACCTTTACCTATCTCCGGAGGGAGGGGTATAGAGAGCAACATCGAGACTACGCTCCTTCTACCGGATAACCGAAAGATATAGATTTTGCTAGAGACGATATTGGAAGGACTTTGCATCGATGAAGAATATGGATGATATAGAAAAGCAAGTAAGTTAGATTCCCCTAGTATACGGCTCTATATAGTCTGTTTGCTCGGAAAGCTCAGATAAAATTCTAGGTTAAGGATACCGTTGGATTCGAGTAAGCGAAATACTGGGTTACATATTCGCGTTGTGAATGAGTTTGACATGGGATGCCGATATAAGTAATCCCTTCAACGATTCGTATCTATTAGTTCGAAGGTTAGATTATTCTCGATATCGAAAGGCGAGTAGTCGTTCAAGTAGATATCCGGCATGTATCGAACTAAACGCTATAGTACCTGTGTAAAGGGATTTAAACACCAGTAGTTATACACTATCTGTGGTTTACAATGGCGGATCTATCGTCTATAATCCTTGCCGGCGGATCGTCTAGAAGATTCGGTAGATCTAAAGCTTTGGTAGAGATTCTAGGTAAGCCTATGCTCGGCTACGTATACGATGCCGCATCATCGATATCTGATGAGGTATTGATAGTCGTATCTAGGGATATAGATCTATCCCCTATAGAGAGGATAGCGTCAGGTGCTAGGATAGTTGTGGAGGATTACGAGGCTTCAGGTCCTCTAAGAGCAGCGTTGGAAGGTTGGAGGAATGTTCGAGGCGGAAACTCGATACTACTATCATGTGATATACCGTTGGTATCTCCAGAGCTTCTATCCATACTATCCGAGACTATGGGCAGTACGTTCGATGCTGTAATACCTAGATGGCCTAACGGTTTTATAGAACCTCTCTACGCGGCATATAAAGTGAAACCCGCTATCGAAGCAGCGGTTAAAGCCTTAGAACTAGGTGAGAACAGGTTTATAGATATGATTCAGAAGATTAAACGTAAGATATACTTTTCAACTGTAGTTGTAGAAAATATTCTAGGCTCTACAGATACGTTTCTCAATGTGAATAGCATCGAAGACCTCCGTAGAGCTGAAGGTATTCTAAGGAAGAATAGGAAAGTTTAGCCTTGAAAGATAAGCAGCCACTCCTAACTCTACCATACATGAGGGCTAGTATCTCGTAAGCTCTACGATTACAACTCTATTATGCGAAGCTGAATAGCGTTTATTAAGCTTATCAGTGTAAACCCATATATCAGGTTATGAGTGGAGCGGTATGGTGGAAGAACGTCGAGAAAGTAACGGATATATTCAGATCGAAACCTATAGGTCGTACAGTAACCGTCAGAGGGTGGATACATAGAATCAGTAGGGTTGGTGGAGTAGCATTCATAGGCATCCGAGATGGTAGCGGGTATATTCAGATTTCTCTTAAACGTAGTGAGAAACCAGAGCTATTTAAGCTCGTAGATAAGCTGAACATAGAGGACGTTATAGCGGTTAGAGGCATAATCGTGGAGGATAAACGTGCACCTGGTGGTCTAGAAGTTAGAGCGCACGATCTAGAGATCATATCAAAATCCGGTGTATGGCCTATAACTAGATCAGCCGTTAAATCTCCGGGTTTCCTATTCGACAATAGACATCTATGGATTAGAAGCCCCAAGGTCCGATCCGTATTGAAGGTGAGAGCCGAGGTTTGCAGGCTTATAAGAGAGTATATGGATATGAACGGCTTCATAGAATTTCATGCACCGATCTTCGTTAAATCTGCATGCGAAGGCGGAGCTACCCTATTCCCTGTAGACTATTTCGGGGATAAAGTCTATCTCACCCAGAGTGCTCAGCTATACCAGGAGGCAGCTATAGCGGCTTTCGGTAAGGTATATACTCTCGGTCCATGCTTCAGGGCGGAGAAGTCCAGGACTAGGAAGCATCTAACAGAATTCTGGCAGGTTGAATGCGAGATGGCTTTCGCAGATCTAGAGGAGGATATGAAGACGTTAGAGGATCTATCAGCCTATATATGTAGAGGAATTGCCGAGAGGTGCGAAGAGGAGTTAAGTATACTCGGTGTAGATTTTAAGCCACCCACCACCCCCCTACCTAGGATAACATACACCGAAGCGTTAGAGATCGCTAGAGGTAAAGGTTCTGAGACTATTTGGGGTGAAGATTTCTCTAGTAGGGATGAAGCGTTAATATCGTCCGTATTCGATAAACCGTTCTTCGTAACGCATTACCCTGCCTCTACTAGGAGTTTCTACCATATGCTAGATCCATACGATCCTAGGGTAACTCTCTCTTTCGATCTTATAGCACCTGAGGGTTACGGTGAACTTGCAACTGGAGGTCAACGCATATCAGACTACGATACGTTACTTAGACGCATAGCGGAGCAGGAGCTTCGTAAGGAGACTCTCTCATGGTATACTGAGCTTAGGATGTATGGATGTCCACCTCATTCAGGTTTCGGTATGGGTATAGAGAGACTGGTTAGATGGATCTGTAGGCTACCTAGCGTTAGGATGGCTATACCATTCCCGAGAACCCCCGATAGAGTTGAGCCATAAGAGTTTTCTATTCGAAGATATCTATTCTCAAGATGCTATGACCTCTGAGATTAAGGGTACTATGAAGTTTGAAGCTCCAGATTGGGATTACCTTTATGAGCTATGCCTAGAGCTCGCCCAGCTAGTAGAGAAAGCTGGGTTTAAGCCAGATCTCATAGTAGGTATCGCTAGAGGAGGCTGGATACCGGCTAGACTGCTCTCAGATTTCCTATTAAACCCGAATATAGCTAGCATAAAAGTCGAATTCTATAAAGGTATCGGTGAGACTATGAACGAACCTATGATTACTCAGGATATACCGGTAGATGTTAGAGGTCTGAAGATTCTAGTCGTAGATGATGTAGCGGATACGGGTAAGAGTTTGAAGCTTGTGAAGGAGAGGCTTGAATCTATGGGTGCAGGGGAGGTTAGAGTAGCTACCATATACTATAAGCCTTGGTCCATATTCAAACCGGATTTCTATGCGAAAACTACGAATGCGTGGATAATATTCCCGCATGAGGTGAGGGAAGCTGTAGAGATACTATATAGGAGGTTTAAGGAGGAGGGTAGGAGCATAGAGGATCTACGTAGACTCCTAGTCGAAGCGGGGTTAAAGCCTTTATTAGTCGATAAGTTCCTCGGATGGATAGCTAGGTATGGATAGACTCAGTATCGAAAACTATACCGTATACGTGTTAGGTTTCAGAGATCTCTACGTAGAGGATCCTACTAGCTTCATAAAGATTCTTAGAAAGGCGTGCGAACCCGCTGAGGTTCAGGTTTTAAGAGCTGATTCGATCCTCAACCTTGAGCATATACGTTTCGCGTTCCTCTATGCTCTGAAATCATTCGAGAGATCTGTGAATATAGCTAAAACTCTTACCTTAGAAATCCTCCTGAAGATAGCTGCTGAGGATCAGATCGATAAAGCTTTGGCTAAATCCGGGTTGAGAAAAGGACTGCAGGACGTCGTCATCATAATTTTCTCAGAGAATCGCGAATACACAGAGACCGCTTCAGGTAAAGTTAGAGAGATTCTAGGCGAAGAGAGTGGATCAGATATACTGGAGAATGTAAGCGATGAAAAGGTTAAGAGTATAATGGATTTATTCGGTATATCGGAAGAAAGATTGAAATCTGAACACATGTATCCCGATATGAAGGCTGCTATACTCAACATACTCCTAGAGGATATAGCGTTAACGGTCATACGAAGATAGCGGTGCATCCTACCTAGGAATACCCATACTCCTTCGTAAGCTTTTCCAGAATCCTCCTAGCGGTCTTCGTCAACTCCATAGATAAAGCTTCATTCAAACTGAACCATCCTATCTCGATACATTCCTCAGAATACTGTTTAAGCCTACCAGACGGATTCATAGCTTCGAACACTACTATAACGTAGTGGTATCTGATAGTATTCCCATCCCTAACTATAACATCCACTACATCCAATATGCGGTTCAAGTTAGCCTTTAAACCAGTTTCCTCTTCAAGCTCTCTTAAAGCAGCCTCCCATACAGTCTCACCAAGCTCAACCAACCCGCCTGGTATAGACCATAGACCCTCACCAGGCTCAAACCTCCTCCTAACCAGGAGTATCCTTCCATCTCTATCAATCAAGGCTATGGATGCAGCTACTAGAGGCATCTTAGGATAAACCCTAGAGTCGAAGCTAGCCATCAACATATACCGCCTAGAAAAATTCAGTGGAACTACGTAGAGAAAAGATTAACTATAAGATTGAAGGGTATCAGACAGTATGGTGGAGCTATACGCGATCCAGCTGCATACTAGGCCATTAAAGCTATACTCGCATGAACCCTAAAGCTTAATATGGAAGCTCTAACTATCCCCTTAAGTAAAAGGGCCCGTAGCTCAGCCAGGCAGAGCGGCAGGCTCTTAACCTGTTGGTCGGGGGTTCGAACCCCTCCGGGCCCGCCACCCTTCCATCAAAGCGTTGGTAGTTTATACCTCTTCTGCTACTCTCTACAAATCTAGCTATACTTACCCTCCCCCCTCAACTTCACGTTTAAACATTTCGCGTAAAGCTCCTAGTCGTATCTACTTTAGAAAGTTATCCGATGAAAGGGCTATTTGAAGATCTGGTACTCTATGTATCCCCGCTTCATAAAGTCTATCTTCTAGATGATACAGTTAGAAACACGATCGAGTTTAAAGATGTTATCTAGGATAATAGATCGAAAGACTAATTATTAGATGATATTCTAGATAAAAGATTTTATGAGCACATATATTTAGATAATGAGATCTGGGCGTATCATTTAGATGATATATTTAAATCTATAGATATTGAAGATGTAATCCCCTGCTTCCAGTCTCCCAGTAGAAAAGATAAGTCTCTATAAGTCTTTTCTAAGCAGAATATTGTTTACCCCTATATTCCTATCGATTTCTTTACCGATTAAATCTATTAAGTTAAGAGATTAGATTTTTATCTTAATTCATTCTTCATTCTCTCCCTATTTTTCTATTAAGCTGTAAGTCTTTCTAGTTCCATCGATTTTTTTAATTACCCCCTCTTTTTCAAGCTTCTTCAATCGTTCACGAATAATTCTCCTCGAAGCTTTCCCCCTCATAGATCTCACCTCTCGTGTGATAGCTGAGATATTCATCGCTCCTTTCACGGCTAAAGCTTGGATTATACATCTAGAGATTTCATCCCTCTCTATAGATTCACGTCTAATGTATGAGTCAGCCGCTCTTAGACGATTCAATATCTTCAGAGGCTCTCCGTATAGGCTTAGGAATACCCTGGTAAGCCTAAGGGTTTCTGCTGAATCTGCATATCTAGGATTATCTAAAGCTATCTGTTCTAGAAGGCTAAGCCTCTCTAGGATCGCATCTAATTTACGGCTTATTTCCTCTAAGATATCGCTTCTCCTTATTCCATCCATAAAGATCTACCTAAAGATCGCTTAAGCATACTTCTAACACTCCTCCTCATGACGCTTCGGTAGGTAGCGCTCATCCTCCTAGCATACTCTCTCGATACACCATACACTAAAATCTGCTTCTCAAACTCTCTCCTAGCTCTCCGAATACTCCACTCTAAAATCAATAGAATCCACAATAGCTTTACCATAAGAACGACAAGTAAAGCCGCTATACGGAAAAACGATACGAAGCGTCCACTCCTCATCCCTAGTTTAAACCTCCAGCGTATAAGTCATGATGCTTTCTCCTCACTTCCCCTCTTCTGGTCTAAGCCTCCTCACGATCCTCCCTATATCCGTAAATATAGATAGATAGTCTTCGGTCATCTTTAAAGCAGTTTGCTCAGGTATACCAGATTCTATCAAGCTTTTATAGAAAGCTCCAGCTGCTCTTCCCATCTCCCTACCTGCTTCCTCTGAGAAAATGCTCGCTATTATGCCTTTTATCAAGGATGGAACCTGGCTAGATACCGCGCTAAGTATTCTTTCTACCTCTTCAGCTTCCTCCTTACTCATATTCTCACCTCCGATATATACTTCGCTATGATCACCATATTTTAGTCTTATAGAAGAATGTGGCTAGGATATCGACCACATATAACTATACAGGTTTCAACCTTTAACTCTCTATAACCGAGGTGTATCTATCGTCCAGATGCCATCGTTTAGTGTATCTTAGATTCCTTAAACCTGGATAACGATACTCGTGATGGATATAGCTATCTCACCGAGCAGTATTCAAGATCGCTCCTCTACTCTCAGAATAGAATCCGAAGATATATGGGTTAGCATAGCTTCCAGCATCTCTGGGGATCTCCGTCAGCCTACTAACCTTTACACAACCTCTACCAGCATACTATCTTCTCTAGCAAGATAGCATTCGTATCTCCTAGATAATCATCTTGTTACTATCTGATCATGGGAAGTCTCGCATAGCCGTGAAGCTATCCTGAATATCTCTGGATCCGATTTCTCACAAACTACACTACCAGATGGAACTGAATCCCTCGAAACCCTCTGAAAACTTCTATCTTCCCGAGATTCGCTTCTAAATTCCTCCTCGAAGAAGAATTAGATAGGGCTATCGATCTAAGCCTCGATCGCTCGACATCATAAGAGAAGGCCCTACATCATCGTAAGACCTATACCCTGCCTTCTCAAGCAGTAAATCTCTAACCATTAAAGCTAACCCCTCTTACGAGGTAAGATTTAATCCGGCTATCAAATTGTAGGCTATAGTAGAGGATATGCGGGTCGAGGAATATATCAGACTTTACGATTACGATAAATCTATACCTCTCAACCCAGTTACCTCTAAATTTGTAGAGAAGGATAGCTACGTAGCATATAAGGTGTACTATGATAGTGTTAACGATCAGAGAGTTCCAGCTATACTCACCGTATGTAGGTATGGTAGCCCTCCCTATCCATGTATACTATTCCTCCACGGCTACGGGGGTAGAAAGGAGGATATCATACCTATAGCCGATATGTTCTCGGATAAGGGTTTCTCGCTATTCTCTATAGACGCTGTGTATCATGGGGAGAGAAGCGTACCGGGTAAAGCCCTATATTCTCCGGATATAGATGAGCTTAAAGCTAACGTTATTCAAACCATAATCGATTTAAGGAGAGCTGTAGACTTCCTAGAAACTAGAGTGGAAGTCGATAGTAGGAAGATAGGCTATGTAGGCGGTAGTATGGGTGGTATACTCGGAGCGTTATTCGTAAGCATAGAGTCTAGGGTAAAGGCGGCTGTTATAATAGTCGGCGGAGGGAATATCCCATTGATGATAAAGACTAGCAGACACTACTCCGTACCACCTATAAGAGCTAGGATAGAAGAACTCGGTATAACATACCAACAGCTAGAATCTCTTCTAGCCCCTATAGATCCGATAAACTTCATACATCTAACTTCACCTAGACCTATACAATTCCATTGCGGAAGATACGATGATATCGTCCCAGCGGAAACCCAGAGACAGCTAGCCGAGAAGGCGGGTGAACCTAAAGAAGTATACTGGTACGATGCAGGGCATGGATTACCCTTAGAACCTATGGCTAGGCGGATCATAGAATTCCTCGATAATTACGTTAGATAGATCGGCCCCGCTACTCCCGATAACTCTTACGTTATAAGGACACCCCTCCCCGGTACTCTAAGTCTATACCTACCGTTGAATCATCTATCAAGCTGCAGACCATTAAAACCATAGCCTCTACAGTTAGCTCCTATAAGGTTGGGCAAGCTGTACGAGTTTCGAAAGAGATAAATCCCTACCCCGGTATTCTTCATCTGTGGTTAGGTATGGTCGGAGATATAATCGAAGCTCTTAAAGGCTATAGGATCGTAGATCTATCCGTAGAGATTCATCCTAACGTATTGAAAGTCAACGGCGAATATATACGTGGTAACCAAGTTAGAAGGTTTAACATAGAACAGTTTATAAACGCCGAAGACGGTACCTATATGCACTTCCTAGAAGCTGAATCCCATATAGGTACACATATAGAGGGGCCATCCCACCTCCGCCCAGATCTCAAGCCACTCATAGAGATACCGTTAGAGAAGTTCATAGGTGAAGCCACCGTCTTAAAATTTGAAGCTAACACCTCGATAAAAGCTGAGCATCTACAGAAGATTAAGGAGGGAGATATAGTTCTACTATGGAGTAGCGGCGGATCATACGTTACCCGTGAAGCTGCAAAGTATCTTGCAGATAAGCGTATAAAGATGCTTGGGCTTCAAGGTGTCCATCCAGATGAGCCAGGATCCGGTTTAGCTACCCATAGAATCTTGCTGGAGAACGATATACCTATAATCGAAGGCTTGATAAACCTGGACAGACTGAAGAGTGAAAGGGTATTCTTCATAGGACTACCTTTGAAGATCGCTAATCTAGACTCATCATGGATAAGAGCTATAGCATTAGAGCCAGTTAAATACATGAATACAGAATCCTCATCATAGTTTACGCTTCAAAATCTATAGGGCATGGTTAACGTTTAAGATAACCGATTCCCGCTTCATCGTATAGTGGTTCAAGCTTAGTTATGTCTAGCGATCTCCCCCGATCTACGGTCGAATCCTACTCTATTAGGATAGAGAAGAGTTTAGGTGAGAAGATGATTAGAATCCTGGATGACCTCGATCTTCTAGATAGGAGCCTTAAGGTAGTGAGGAATGATCGCTATCTATTCATCCCTATCAAAGAGAAGCCCTCAAAGTGGCAGCTAGAGGTTATCGAGAAGGAGGTATCTGAATTCGAGATATGCATCCACAGCTTCCAAAGGTATGCGAAACCTGCTAAAAGTATTCTAGATATCTTGGAAGATAAGCTTCCACCACACCTCCTCGCCTGCCTTCCACGTTCGATAGATTTCGTAGGGGATATAGCGATCCTAGAGATACCGGAGGAGCTTGAAGATTATAAGACGCTTATAGGGGAAGCTGTCATGAACGTGTTCAAACGTGTGAGATCGGTCCTAGCTAAATCTAGCGCCGTCACCGGTGTCTACCGTGTTAGAAGCTACGAAGTCGTAGCAGGATCCGAGAATACCGAGACCGTTCATAGAGAATATGGTTGTAGCTACCTTCTAGACCCTAGGAAGGTATACTTCTCGCCTAGGCTATCATACGAGCATTACAGAATCGCATCTCAAGTAGTCGAAGGTGAGACTATCGTAGATATGTTCGCAGGTGTAGGTCCGTTTTCGATACTGATAGCTAAGCTCCACCGTAACGTAAGGGTTTATGCTATCGATATAAACCCGGATGCTATAGGATACCTAGAGAAGAATTTACGTATTAATAGGGTGGAGGATAAAGTCATACCGATTCTAGGTGATGCTAGAGAAATCATACAAACTAGGTTACGTAACGTAGCAGATAGGGTGATAATGAATCTACCTGAAAAGGCTATAGAGTATATCGATGTAGCATGTATAGCTCTTAAGCCATCAGACGGTATAATCCATTACTATGGATTCGAGGATGGATCATATGCGTTAGAGAAGGCTGAAGCAAAGGTTATCGAAGGTATAGTTAAAGCTGGTAGGATCTTCGATAAGGTATTATCTAGTAGGATCGTGAAGGAGGTCGCACCTTATAGATGGCAGATAGCGATAGATGTGAAGGTAGATGGATGTAGGATTGTGTAAAACTGTATGGTTATATCGGTGATTATATCCGATTTTAGAGGGATATGCAGTTTAATCCTCTAGCTATAGTCGAGGAGATTATGAACGATTTCGCCTATCGTACGGGGATTTCATCAGATCTAAAGCCTAGACGTTATCTGTGGACAGATGCATTCGCCGTATGCAATCTCCTAGAACTCTACCGTAAAGACTTCGGTGAAAGGTATAAGAATCTAGCTTTAAAGCTTATAGACCAGGTTCACTTCATACTCGGTAGACACCGTGACGATGACAGTAGGAGAGGGTGGATAAGCGGTTTAAGCGATGAAGAAGGGTTTAAACATCCGACTATAGGTGGGTTAAGAATAGGAAAACCTCTACCTGAACGTAAACCTGACGAACCATTCGATGAGTACCTAGAATGGGAGCGTGATGGTCAATACTACCACTATCTAACAAGGTGGATGTATACATTGAATAGGGTCTATCTAGCGACAGGTGATGCTATCTATAATCTATGGGCTATAGAGCTTGCTAAAACCGCTCATAGAGCCTTCGTCTATACGGATCATAGCGGAAGGAAACGTATATACTGGAAGATGAGCATAGACCTATCGTATCCGTTAGTAGTCTCTATGGGTTTACACGATCCTCTCGACGGATTCACGGTGTACTATGAGCTTCAAGCCTACGCTCCAAGGGATCCGCTCTGGCCTAGCCTCTCTAAGGAGATAGAGGAGATCGAAGGGATCCTACGAGGAGTAGAGTTAGCTACGGATGACCCGCTCGGTATCGGAACCCTACTATGGGATGCATACACACTCGCTAGATTGATATCGTATAGATCTATCGATCGAATAGATATGTTAGCCGATATACTCGATGCAGCTCTACTAAGCTTAGAACTATACCTTACTGGTAGACAATCGATCCTTCCATCGAGCGGTAGGCTCGCCTTCAGAGAGCTCGGCTTATCGATAGGTCTTAAAGCTTTAGATCGTCTCTTCAGATTGGTTAGAAGCGGTAGCTTCCCTAGAGATGATAGGATGGATTACCTATTAGAAAGCTTAAGATACTACATGAGGCTAGCCGATCGTATAGATAGGTATTGGTTGAATTCTAGAAGTAGAGGGGATTATGCATGGCGGAAGTATGAGGATATAAACATGGTCATGCTAGCTACAAGTCTAGCTCCAGATGGGTTCTTAGGATCATACTAACTTCGCCTAGATCCACCACACCGTCTTCTACTCTAGAAGAGAAACGATAGATAGAAGCCTCTACCCCCCAGGGGTTCGACCATGAATATTTCCATATGTTTTCCATTAATAACCACCTAAAAATCCATACTTATACGGTTAAGTTTACATCGAGTATAAGGGTTAATCCGGATAGTTTAGCTAACCCTACCGTTACTCAGATAGATATGGTGCATTCGAGGCATGGTGAAGGTATCAGGAGCATCACCGATACACGGTAGATAGGCGTTCGAATGTTTGACCTAGATATGTCTAAGGATGATACACTATCATCCTTAGAGGCTATCGATGAACATCTATCGAAGGTGAAGAAGGTAATCGTTCCTGAGAATTCGTCAGTCCTACGCTATACCATCCATATGAGCCAGCTAGATATCGTATATCCTCTATCCGGTGTCTATGATGCTTTTGAAATTTGATGCGAAAACCGGATTTAGAGGATCCACCTTAATACGTTATGAACCCTATGAAGGATCCTCCATCTCTAAAGGATCGATCAGGGTAAGCTTTATCACTGACAGACATCCTCTCCTCATCTCTACTCTTAATGTACATCGAAAAGATGAAAACGTCGAAGCTTTAACTATCCATATCCTTCGCATGAGATACCAAAACTCCTCATGGCGGAACATGACTCCATCAGGGTTTACACTTGGGTATCCATGTAGATACGCTTCAGAGCGGTAAAGGGTTCATCATTACCTAGATCGAATCTTAACACGATACTTCTAAGTCTAAGGTAGAAGGTATTCTAGCATATCGGGGTGTATCTACCCTCACCGTATTACGTTATCTACCTCGTCGTATCTGAATGCGAGATACCTGTTATAACGGTCTATCGATATGTCCATGGGGTTGAAATCCTCTAGGGTTATGTAGAGTATCTCGTATCCTAACGTCTATACATCGATCTCCGTTAACCGTATCATAGCTATTCTTTAGAATCTAGAAGGTATAGCTGCCACCTTCCAGTCCTATTAGATGCGAAGAGAAGCTTTCCTCTCTCCTCCTCCATAGAGTTTCTAGTGAAGTATGGATGAATAGTATCACCTACGCTCGCTATAGCTTACATGACTTCGACACTTATATGCTCATCGTAGTACTGTTTGAAGTTTAGCTTAAGACTATGCTACCGATACCTTTAGCCACATCATCTAATGAATCGCCTATCTGGAGAGAGATGTATTTCTCCCCCCTCGCTCTGTATAGGTTTAGAGCGTTTCATCTCATCTATCTTGCAATCGCCTTCAAATATATATCCAGGATATCGCGTAACTTGTATATGGAGGCTTCAGTGTAAGCTCGCCCGATACTAAGAGGTTCGATCTTAGTAATGAGAGTTATAGTAGATCTACATATACATGGTAAGTATAGTAGAGCTACAAGCTCTGATATGGATCTAGAGAGGATAGCTAGATTCTCTAAGATAAAGGGGTTGACGCTCGTAGGTACAGGGGATTTCACCCACCCTAGATGGTTGTATGAAGTTAAACGCTCCTTAGTCGAATCTGATGAACCCGGTTTGTATAAGCTCACGGATAAACCTGAACTCCCCATCTACTTCATGGTCACAGGTGAGGTTTCAACGATATTCGAATTTGAGGGTAAGACTAAGAAGATTCACCATGTGATCCTAACGCCCGGCATCGATGTAGCGGAACAGGTAAACGACAGATTATCTATGTATGGAGATTTAGAAGCTGATGGTAGACCAACGCTGAATATGTCAGCCCCCCACCTAGTGGAGGAAGTTTTAGAGGTTTCTAAGGATAACGTGATCTTCCCCGCACATGCGTGGACTCCTTGGTTCAGCATCTTCGGGGCCTTCAGTGGCTTCGATAGTGTAGACGACTGCTATCAAGATATGGCTAGATACATCTACGCTCTCGAAACGGGGCTATCTTCAGACCCGCCTATGAACTGGCGTTTAAGCTCACTAGATAGATTCACTCTTCTATCGAATAGCGATTCGCACTCCTACTGGCCGTGGAGGATAGGGAGGGAGGCTAACGTATTCGAGGTTAACCAGCTAACGTATAAAGATATCGTAGATTCGATAAGGAAGAAAGATGCAAGTATACTTAGGTTTACCATAGAAACAGATCCAGCATACGGAAAATACCACTGGACAGGTCATAGGGCATGTGGTATATCCCTCCCACCAGCAGAAGCTATAAGGCTTGGCGGTAGATGCCCGGTCTGCCATAAAACTTTAACTAAAGGTGTCGAACAGAGAGTCGAGGAGCTCGCCGATAGACCCTACGGATCTAAACCAGCCGGTTCACCTGGATACATACGCTTACTACCGCTCTCAGAGGTTATATCAGCGGTTATAGATGCTAGCTCCCCGAACTCGAAAGCTGTCTGGGCCATCTATAACATGCTCATCTCCCGGTTTGGTGACGAGTATACCGTCCTACTAGATGCAAGCTTCGATGATATAGCTAAGATAGTTGATCCGTCGATAGCCGAAGCTATTATACGCGTTAGAGAGGGGAGGGTTAAAGTGATCCCTGGATACGACGGTGTATATGGTAGGATAATAATATTTCCTGAGAAGGGTGAGGGGGTAGCTAGAGAGATCGAAGGTAGCGAATATATGGAACCGAAAACTAGTGAGAAGGTTAAACAGAAGCCCCTAACAGACTTCTTCTAGCCTCCTAACGCCTTTACAATCTCTCGACAGAAGTATGGTAGATCAGCAGGTATTCTGGAAGTTATCATATTCCCATCTACGACTACAGGTTCATCTACATACTCGGCTCCAGCGTTTACGACATCATCCTTGATAGCTGATACGCATGTTACACGTCTACCTTTGAGAAGACCTGCCGATATCAATACCTGTGGTCCGTGGCATATAGCGGCCACGATACCCCTAGAAGCTACACCCCTAACAAACTCGAGTACTTCCCTGTATCTTCTAAGCCTATCGGGCGCCCAACCTCCAGGTATAATCACGCAATCAAACTCATTGGGTTTAGCCTCAGCGAACGTTAGATCAGGGTTTACGGTTAGCCCATGCTTACCTTTAACGGATTCCTTCGTAAGAGCTAGAACCTTCACATCGAATCCAGCTTCCCTAAGCCTTAGCAACGGATAGTGCAACTCTAAATCCTCATATTCAGGTCCAGCTAGGATAGCAACTCTCTTAACCCTACAGGACATGCCGCTTCCACCTGCATACACAGTATCCAGGTTTATAGATTTAAATCTTGTAGCCCTTGCATTCTCCTATCGAGTTATGATCTATACAGCTGTATCCGACGAGTTAACTCGGTGGTGGCTGAAGTAAAACGGCTTATAGATATGGAGACGATAAGTAAAGGTATGAAGCGTCAAAGCGATGCATGGCTCTTCAGATCGGTAGATCAACCACCTCTCACTATAAACTTCCCTAACCTAAAGCATAACTATAGCTATAGAGAGGTATTCGAAGATCTAGGTAAGATGCTCGTAACGCAAATAGAAACAAACGTCATCCCCCATCTAATGGTTAGGGATGACGCAGTCCCAGCTGTTAGAGCAGATTACGGCGTATGCATAATACCTAACGCATTCGGATGCGAAGTTATGATAATGGAGGATAACACGCCATGGGCTAAAGCCAAGCGTTTATTCGTAGATGGTAAGCTAGATGCTTCACTCTTAGGCGACCCCGACTTCGGTAAAGGGTTACCTGCGAAAACTTTAGAAGTGGAACGCTTCTTCATAGAGAAGCTTGAAGATACAGGGGTAAGAGTCTATCTAGCAGATACTCAAGGCCCATTCAACCTAGCCCATCAGATAGTCGGTGAGAAGATATTTCAAGCGCTATACCTCCAGCCAGATGAAGTTAAAGAGATATTATCGAAGGTTACCGAAGCCTACATAGAATTCACCACTATCCAGAAGAAGCTTATAGGCGAGCCCCTCGTATCTGGAGCTCATGGATGGGATAAAACCGACGGCCCGTCAGGCTTATGGATGTGTAAAGGCGGCGTAAGGTTATGTGAAGATTCAGCCGCCCTACTTTCGCCGCGTCATTACATAGAATTCTGTAGGGGTTACAACATACAATGCTTCTCTCCGTTCGACGGTGGTCTATGGCATTCATGCGGAAAGGTATCCCACATACTGGGTATAGTCGTAGATACACCTGGAGTGAAAGCTATCCATCTAGGTAATCCTGAACTCTATAGATTCGAGGATATCCGGAGAATAACCTTCGAGAAGCGTATATGCCTCGTATGGAAGGATAGGATGCCATCTGGAGTTGATGTACACAGTTTCGTAGCTAGATTCGCTGAAGCATTAGGTGACAACCCTACGGGAATTATATTCTCGATAGATGTAGAGAGCTTTGATGACGCCATTAGACTTAAAAGGGCTTGGATAGATACATTCCATAGGATACCGTAGATAGCTATCGGTTAGGATCCGATTTTAGCTTCCAACATCTTCATATACTCTATATTCCTCTTCAACTTCTCATCGGTAGGTATATCTGAGAAATCTTCGAACGATAGCCATCCCTCATATCCAACCCTAACTAACGCTTTCATAACCTCCAGCCAGTATACGTATCCCTCCATCACAGGTGCATGTGTTGGAGTCCATATTTTAGTTCCATCATCCTCTCTAATAAGCCTCCATACAGCATTCTTCACATGTACATGCGCTAGATATTCTCCTAATATCTCTAAACTCATAAGCCAGTTTTCATAACCTTCATGAACCATATTGCCTGGATCCAATATCACTCCTACATATTCAGGGTTGAAGTTCGAAACGAATCTATACGTAGCGCTCGGGCTTGGACATATAGTGCCCATATGTATCTCCACACAGCATCTAACACCATACTCTCTAGCTATTCTCTCTATAACGCGATACTCGCTAACAGCTTTCTCGAGCAATACTCTATAGTTTATGCTTCCATCATATCTGGGTGCAGATACTCTTATCTGCTTCGCATCCATAATCCTCGCCGCTTCGATTCCCCTCCTAACTCTATTTAGATCCTCTCCTGGGACTCTGAAATATGTTCCAAGAGCGGGTATGGAGAGATTATACTCTTCAGTTAACCTCTTTATCCTAGGCGCCTCCTCTAGCAGCCTAGACTCGTCTATGGTGGCTAGATTTCCCTGCCAATATGAAGGTTTGACAGGTTGAATTTGAGGAGCAGGTGCCACCCTCCACTCAACCCCATCATATCCGTACATGCTTAGGATGCTAGGCACGTCTTCTACTCTATATTCAGGGGTCATCACGGTAAATACGGCATACTTAAACCTCATATACGATCACCGAAATCCTAGATCGCCTGTCCACACCCTATAAATCTTTATTTAGATGCTTGTTCTAGCCCTATATCTAGGTAGGTGCGTTTCATTGCCTTACTTACGTAGGGCTTTGTTACATGCTTTATTCATTATTTTGCTTACGATCCAGGTTTTTAGAAGCGTCGAGCTTCATATAGTCATATACGGGTTTCCAGATTCTGTAACTACAAATAGACTTCTCGAAATACTCTCCTCTAAGAGAATAAATCATACGTTTCATACTCTAAACTCTACTTCTAACGTCGAGAAGTTTCTGAAAGCAGTAAATCTGTTAAGGGTTTCAGGTGTACCAGACATACCTGATGAAACTTGCCTGATATGCCTCTTGAAGGAGGGGGTTACATGGGAGGAGCTTGTTCTTTCTTTCGCTACGCCTATGGTGGTGGTATTTAAAGGTTGGCGTCTCGTAGCGATAGGTATAGCTCCGATAAATGAGAACGATATCTTCAGACTATTATCGGTCGAGGATAATGGAACCCTCATCCCAGTATACACATACTACGGGGATTATAGCGTTAAGGATCCTGATATTATAGCTGAGCTAGAAGAGCTTTTACTCGATGAGGATGTTGAACGATCGGGGCTACCTCCATGGATACTGCCATCTATAATATCGTTAGCAGCTGTAGATTCTATAAACCCATGTACATTCCTCCTATTCACAGCTATACTACTGTTAGCAGTAGGATCTATCGGTAGAGGTAGAGGTTTAACCGTAGGCTTATCGTTCATAATAGCCGTATTCATAGGCTACTATCTTCTAGGATTAGGTTTATCGTTCATAATGTCCATCACACCATACTTGAAGTATATCGTAGGCTTAGCAGGTTTAACAGCAGGTTTGGTGAACCTAGCTAGAGGCTTCGGTAGAGAGTTTAAACCTGGGACTCCAGAAGCTATCAGAAGGTTCGTATACGGACTCGCTGGGTTAGCCTACGTCAGCCCTCTAGTATCCTTCACGTTAGGGTTTATAGTTAGTCTCACCCTTCTACCATGTAGCGGTGGACCATACTTCGTAGGAATAGCTTTACTCTCAAACATTAGAGAACCTCTATACAGGTATACCCTGCTACTACTTTACGACGCCGTATTCATATCCCCTCTGCTACTCATACTCCTCCTAGCTATACTCTCGAGTAGGTATCATGAGAGGTTGAACGCTCTAAGAACACCGGGTAAAGCTAAAGCTATGCAGATAACTGGAGGATTAGTGTTAGCATCGATATCGATATACTTGATACTCTTTTAGAAGGTTCCTCTGAAGTCGGGGTACCTCGTAACTACTTTTATTATCTGATAGTCTGAATAACTTAGCAGGATGTAGGTGTACGGGAGGTTGAATCCTAGGGATAGAGCTCTAAACATGATATACCTTGAGGAAGCTGATAGGGTCGCTGTATCGGAGTATGATATTAATTCTCCTGTAGCTTCAGCTCTGATAGGTAGGGAGCTTATGGTAGGTTATGGAGGTAGGTTTATGGATCTATGCTACCGTATGATATACGAAGGACGTAGGAATGAGCTTGTCGGTAGGATGAAGATAGATAGAGTCGAACTATACTCGAAGCTAGATCTCGACATTATAACGGTTAGACCTGTGTGGGGTAGGAATCCTGTTAAGCCTAAGCCTATAGCTCCGTACGAATGGATTGTAGAAGATCCTGAAGGGCATTGGTTCCGATACAGGTTTGACCCTGAGTATGATTCTATCTCTCAGATCGACTCCAGTATAGCTAAGGGTGGACTTCACGCTTTCGAAGACTATGTAGATAAGCTATGCGAGGAACCTATAGAAGTGGAGGCCGAGGAGCTTGAGCTTGTAGAATATACGGTTAAAACAGTGGGGGGTAGGATGCTCGTTATGGGCGATATCGATGGATCCTTCCCGGTCGGCGGTTCATGGCTTCACATATTTCTTAAAGCCTTATATACCGATCCGTATTCTGTCAAGAAGCTGATAAACTATACGACAAGAAGAGCCATAGCCTATATAGATGCTATGGTCGATAGCGGCGTCGAAGCTATAAGCGGTGGGGCAGATATAGCATACAGACATGGACCCTACATGAA
This sequence comes from Candidatus Bathyarchaeota archaeon, assembly GCA_025058595.1. Taxonomy (GTDB): domain Archaea; phylum Thermoproteota; class CALKCG01; order B24; family DRYS01; genus DRYS01. Next base: position 21,127 of record JANXEK010000002.1, on the reverse strand, counting down.
CCCTAAACACTTTAGGGAGTTTATAATGCCTTCTATAAAAGCTCACGTCGATGCATGCCATAGGAGGGGTGTACCATTCCTGAAGCATACCGATGGCAACATAAATCCGATCATAGATGATTTCATAGTAGGGACGGGTATAGATGGCTATCTAGCTATAGAACCTAGAGCAGGTATGGATATAGCTAAGCTTAAGGAAGCCTATGGGGATAGGATCTGCTTCTTTGGGAACATAGATTGTGCGTATACGCTAGTCTACGGGTTCGAGGATGATGTTAGAAGAGAGGTTAGGAGACTTATAGATGTAGCAGCTCATGGGGGAGGGCTGATAGTCGGTTCGAGTAATAGTGTACATAGCTTCGTGAAACCTGCGAATTTTCTAGCTATGATAAAGGAAGCGAAAAGATATGGTATATATCACAGATAATCTGGGTGCTCAACTTTTATATCGATAACTCATCAGTCTACCGTTATATGATGGATTCAGATGTACGTATCGATAAGTTTGAGCTAAGCTATAAATCATATAGGCTTCGTATACCCCTAAAGTTTGGCTCCGTAGTGGTAGAGGAATCTATCTCGCTTATAGTTAAAGCTCTAGCTAGGAATAGGAGCGGCCGTGAAGCGGTAGGTCTAGGCTCTATGCCTCTAGTCTGTGAATGGGCCTTTCCAAATCCTAGGGTTGAATATGAGGATAAGCTTGAAGCTATGAAAATCGTCGCCGAACGTTATGCTAAGCTTATAGAGGATGAAAGCAGAAGTGGCGTGTATAGACATCCGATAGACTGGTTTATACAACTCGAAAAAGATATTGCTAGGATAACCGACTCTGTATCTAGGGATCTGAATCTTAAAGTTCAGCTCCCTATCCTTGCGGCTCTTGTAGCCGTTTCACCCATAGATGCTGCTATCCACGACGGATTTGGGAAGGTTAACGGTATATGTAGCTACGATGGATACAGTCCTAGGTTTATGGAGAGGGATCTAAGCTTCTATCTAGGATCAAGATTTAAGGGTAAATGGCTATCGGATTACGTTAAGCCTAGGTACGAAGATAAGATTCCTGTTTTTCACCTAGTCGGCGGGTTGGATAAGCTCACTAGGGATGAAGCCGGATTCGATGATCCTAAGGATGGCTTCCCTGTAAGCTTAGAAGAGTGGATAGAGAGAGATGGAGTATTCTGTTTTAAAGTTAAGCTCACAGGTACGGATATAGATTGGGATGTAAGGAGGACCATAGCTGTAGCCGAGGTGGCATCTGAAGCCCTCAGGGCTAGAGGGGTTGATGAATACTATCTATCCGTGGATTCGAACGAGATGCATAGATCTCCAGGTAACGTCTTAGAGTATCTGAGGAGGGTTAAATCCGAAGCTCCGAATATTTTCGATAGGATACTCTACGTAGAGCAGCCTGTTAGTAGGGATATAGCTAGTCATAGATTCGATATGAAACCTGTATCGCAGGTTAAACCTGTACTCGTAGACGAGGGTGCTACTAACTTGGAAAGTTTCGATCTAGCTTTAAGCTTAGGTTGGAGCGGTGTAGCTCTGAAGACATGTAAATGTCATAGCTCAGCACTCCTCATGGTAGCCAAATCCGAAGAGTTAGGTGTACCTTACAGTGTACAAGATCTAACATGCCCAGGTCTAGCGTTAGTGCATTCCGCTGGATTCGCAGCTAGGATTAACCCTATCAAAGGATTCGAGTATAACGCTAGACAATATTTACCTCTAGCTTTCCCAGAGGTTCAAGAGAGATATCCGGAGATCTTCAAGGTTAGGAACGGATATATAGAGACTAGGAGGTTAAACAATACGCTCGGTCTAGGCCTTTATGTATAGGGTTAGAAAGTACTCTATAAGGCATCCAGTTATCCTTACGACACGGGGTTATCTGACCTAATATCGGTTAGCATTCCGCTAAATAGTTATATCGCAGATTGAATTCAATCTAGAGTTCAGAATAATGGTTGTATCGAAACATTGGGTTGTTAAGATAGCAGATAAAGTCGAAGAGTACTGGTCCGATGGACGTAAGCCTATCTTAGTCTGTAACGGAGGCCTCTCGGTTTCAGGTCTTCAGCATATCGGTAGGCTTAGAGGTGAGATTATACTCGTCGAAGCCCTCCGTAGGATACTAGAGGATAGAGGATGGAAGACTAGACATATACTCGTACTGTATACACAAGATTCGTGGAAGGGTAAGGATGCTCAACTTAGAGCATTCGGTGACGTTGATGCTAGTCGCTATACTGGGTGGCGTCTGATAGATGTACCTGATCCGTATGGATGCTGCGATAACTGGGTTGAACACTACTGGATGGATTTCGGACCATACATAGAAGAATTCTCCGAGAAAGTGGAAATCTATAGGACTACAGATCTATATAGGATGGATTCTATGAAGAAACTCGTACGTGAAATCATAAGTAAACGCAGTAGCGTCGTAAAGGTGTTGAATAGGTTTAGAGGTAGAAATCCGTTCCCGGAATCATGGATTCCGTTTGAGCCTCTGTGCGGAAACTGTAAACGTATAGATTCGTCTCAACCGATCTATGTCGATCTCGAATCGTACAAAGTATCCTATAGATGTAGGTTCTGCGGTTATGAAGGTGTATCATCTATAGAGGATGGCAAGCTATACTGGAGGCTTGAATGGCCTGCTATCTGGAAAGCTTTAGATGTAGGGTTCGAACCTTACGGTAAGGATCATGCTACGCCTGGCGGCTCTAGGGATTCCTGCGTAGAGATAGCTAGAGAGATCCTACAGTTTAAACCACCGTTCGGTATACCATACGAATGGGTCGGATATAGTGTTAAAGGTAGGGATCTAGGGGATATGGGTAGTAGCGATTTTATAGGTTTCACCCCTAAGGAGTGGCTTAAAGTAGCTGAGCCAGAGGTTCTAAGATTCTACTTCTTAGTAAACGAGCCTATGAAGAGGGTCATCCTAAGCCTAGACCAGATCTATAGATACACGGATCTATATGATCGCGCTGAACGGATATTCTTCGATGTAGAGAGCTTAGATAACAGGGAGGAGCTTCTGCTTATAAAAGAGAGCTACCTGCTATCTACAAAGTTTAATCCGCCGCCTCGTTTACCGTTTCAACTTCCATATCTTCACGCTGCACTCCTTATTCAAGTTTTACCGAAAGATAATAGGGTTGAAGCTGCTATCAGAAGATTGAAATCCACAGGTATCCTTACCGGTGAGCTTGAATCTTGGGAGTTGGATAAACTAGAAGCTAGACTCTCTCATGCAGAGAATTGGCTTGATCTCTATGCTCCAGATGAATTTAAGGTAAGGATGCTCGAATATCCGCCTGAGGATGTGATAGAGGGTTTAGAGGATCGAGAGAAATATATGCTCGAAGGATTGTTAGATATTCTTTCCAATTGTATATGGAGCGAGGAGCATATAAAGGAAGCTATGAAGAGCTATACCTCTAAGCTTGGTAGAAAAGACCAGGAGGCTCTATTCAGATCGCTCTATTTAATCTTTTTCGGTAAACCTTACGGTCCTAGGATAGCCCCATTCCTATCCCTCATGGATAGAGACCTCATATTGTCTAGACTAAGGATGGCTGTAGAGGATCTATAAGACCTCACGGGATGGGTCATGATAGACGAAGATGTATTCGAATACTATGTTAAAGCCGGTAGGATAGTCGCTAGTATACTCAACGATGCTCATAGGATAGTTAAGATTGGACGGAAGCTACTCGACATATGCGTAGAAGTCGAGAATACCATAAAGAATAGGGGTGGTAAGCCGGCTTTCCCGTGTAACATATGCGTAGACTATATCGCCGCGCATTATACATCACCTCCGGGAGATTATAGCAGGATTCCTGATGGTAGCTTAGCTAAACTGGATGTAGGCGTACATATCGATGGATATATAGCTGACGGAGCTATAACCTTATGCTTCGATGATAGGTATGAGAAACTTATAGAAGCGGTATACGAAGCTCTCGATAAAGCTGTTAAATTGATGAAACCTAACGTAAAGGTTTCAGAGGTGGGTGCTATCATTCAGAGAAGTATACGGGATAGAGGGTTTAAACCTATAGAGAATCTTACAGGTCACGAGATAGGTAGGTTCAATCTACATGCAGGATTATCGATACCCAATATAGATGCCGGCACGGGCAAACTTAAAGATGGCTCGGTATACGCTGTAGAGCCGTTCGCTACGGTATGGAATGCTGTAGGTTCTGTCGTATCGAGTAGAGATGTCTATATATTCCGCTGTCAGCCCCATCGCACGCTTAAAGATGAGGAAGCTTCTAGGCTTCTGTCCTCTTTGTACTCTAACTTCTCTTCTCTTCCGTTCGCTGAAAGATGGATACTCGATATCGATATTAAAGGGTTAGATGTGAACTCCACATGGAGACGCCTTAGAGAGAATAGGAAGATTATCTTTAGATACCCAGTTCTGATAGAAGCTGGGAAAGGTGTGGTAGCGCAATCGGAGCATACAGTCTTCATACTTAACGGCGAGCCCTATATACTTACAGAGTTCTAGAGGTATCTATCCCCTACCTACAACCTCCGGGTATATCTCCGTTACGAGAGTTTTTCCGCCGCAGACAGGGCATCCGCCAGATTCTTTCATAACATAATCCCCGCTTACATAATCCCTCCTATCCCTATAGCTACACGATACGCACTCTACTACAGCTACCATACGTCTAACCTCCTTATGTCTGATGAGTCCAGGCCTCCTCATATACACGCTTAGCATATATAGGGATAGAGCTAATCCGATTACCCCCGTGAATAGTAGGCTGAACCCCCTTTCATATTGGTAGAGAGTATATGCTTGGATAGCCTGGGTGATGAAGAATGCTGAAAATAACAGTATGACGATAGATACCAATAGGTATACTATGAGTATCAGTTTTCGACCTTTATTGCCCGATCCCGACAGTATTCCCAACCCCCACCAATATTCCATACCCGCCTGCAGGTATCCTCTCCCTTATAATCCTTTTCACTCTCTCGATAGCTTCGTATACGCCATCGTATATCCTTCTACTCATAGGTGATACGGCCTCTCTAAGCGATTGCTTAATTACTACCGCGTAGAGAGGTATGCCATACTTCTTAGCTACTTCTTCTATCCTAAACTTCTCTACACCTATACCCCCGATAGCCGCGCCTACCCCCTCCGCCACCTCTCCTGTCTCCTCCCCTTCGAGTTTTAACGCCGCATCAACCATCACTATGATCGAAGGCTTTCTACCATACTCCTCTATGAGTCTAGCTATAGCTTGATCAGGTTTACCTACATTACCCCCAGGGCCTTCAGCTTTTACTACGGATATAGTCCTGCCTTCGAATATTATATCCGCGTATACGGTATCCTTCGCAACCTTCTCACTTTTAGTTCCATACATAAATCGTGCTGCTACCAGGGCTCCAGCCCCATCACCTATCGGTTGACAGTTCTCGAAAGCGGTTAAAGCCCCCATAAGAGCCTCAGCCTCCTGGAGTATGAAAGGTAGCTGTGCCTCTAGTTGATAAACTATGAACAAGCTCTTTGTCTTCTTACCGAATTCATAGAAATGGCGAACGACCCTATATATCTGATCCATCGATATGCCTATCTCCACTATATTCTCTATATTGCTTACCTGCATAGGCCCAGCTTTAGATGCTATCCCCATAACCTCCTCCCTTATACGCTCATCCCTCAGATTTAGTATATGCTCTATCTTACCGACTATACCGGTCGGATCTAGGCTTGTAGGCTGGATCCAGAAATATTGTAGCATCCTATCGAGTATGACTTCGACGTCATCTCGATCGGAATACTCTTTAAGATGCTTTATGGCATGCATCCTAGCTTCATCCCGCATCCTTCTGAGTTTCTCGACAGATAAGCTTATATTCTTAAGCATAATCCATGCCTGAATCTTCTGTCCGTAAGTCATCATCACTATGAAGAATATCAAGAAGATCATCTGGAAGATCGTAGATAAGTTATCCCCTTCCCCTCCAACCCCTACTTCGACTAGAATCGGTGAGATACTCTGCAACTCTTTATCAGACTTGGGAGAATGACCTCCCTATAATAAACTTTACCGTATGACAGATATCCACCTAGACGTATGGAGGCTGCCGGCATCCCTCAACTCTCATGGGCTTCCGCACCATGGAGTTGAGGGACGTAGCATGGTTTCACTTCCGCGTTCGGAACGAGAGCGGGTGGATCCCATGCTCTATGGCCGGCGGCCTCCATACGTTTAAAGTACGACTACCTCCTTATTAACGTTACCTTGAAGTGTTTATCTAATAGACCGCTACGTTCATATTTAAATTAGACTTAACCTGATGTCAGTATCTAGCTATGAGCGATTCTATCTTCAGCGAAGAGGAGTTGAAAATCGAGATAATCAGGGTTATGAAAACCCTATACGGTAGAGGATTGGTATCTGCTCTAGGCGGTAATGTCAGCGCTAGGATACCTGGATCAGATACCATATGGATAACGCCTAGCGGTATATTCAAAGGCGATCTTAAGCCTGACGATCTAGTCAAGATAAGTTTGGATGGCGATGTTATCGAAGGATTTATGCGTCCCTCGATCGAATGGCCTATGCATACAGTTATATATCGTGTAAGACCTGATGTGAACGCCGTTATACATGCTCATAACCCTATAACTACCGGTTTAGCTCTCGCAGGTATAGAGTTAAAACCTATAACCGTGGAGGCCGTCGTAACCCTTAGAAGTGTACCGGTAATTCCGTTTGCATATCCTGGGACAGATGAGCTAGCTAAGCTTGTAGCCGAGAGGGTTATGGGTGTTAGAGCATTGATACTACAGAATCACGGTGTAGTCGCGCTAGGATACAACCTCGTAGAAGCTGAAGCTATAGTAGAGACGTTAGAGGAGGTTGCTACAACGCAGCTCGTAGCTATGCTGGCTAGCGGTGGTAGGGAGCCTCTGATGATACCTGAGAAGGATAGAGAGCTGATCTCTAGGTTATATCTTAGATGAGGTTTCAGGTATGGTGGAACTATGGGGCTATACGGGTAGGATAGCTAGGGTTAACCTATCTGACGGTAGGGCATTCATCGAGGAGGTTAAGACGGAGTATATCGATCTAGTGCTTGGAGGAGTCGGTTTAGCTTCGCTAATGCTATTCATAGAGGTGGATCCTAGGATAGATGCCTTCTCTCCGTTGAATAAGCTTGTATTCGCCGTAGGGCCGTTAACAGGTACGATAGTTCCAGGATCCTCACGGGCTGTCGTAGCGGCTAGATCTCCTCTTACGCTCGGATGGGGTGAATCTCATCTAGGCGGATTCTGGGGTGTAGAGCTTAAGAAAGCTGGTTTCGATGCCCTCTTAATCGAAGGGAAGGCGGATACCCCTACATATATCTACATAGATGATGGGGAGATAGAGTTTAGAGATGCTTCTAGACTTTGGGGGTTAAAGACGTCTGAATCAGAGAAAACTATATTGTCCGAGTTAGAAGATCCAGAGGTTAAAGTAGCTTGTATAGGTCCAGCTGGTGAGAAGCTTGTTAGATACGCCTCTATAGTAAGCGGTGAAAGGGTTGCTGGTAGAACGGGTTTAGGAGCTGTTATGGGTAGTAAGAAGCTTAAAGCTATAGCTGTTAGAGGTCGGCAGCAGGTTAGAGTGCGATGGTTTGATAAACTTAGATCGATGATAGCCCGCCTATATCCTTCCATAATGTCGTTTCCCACAACCCAGCTACTCTCATCGTATGGGACGAACGGTGAGATGGATTCATTCTACCAGTATGGTGACGTACCTATAAGGAATTTCACTCTAGGTGAATGGAACGGTATATCTAAGATCGAAGGTCAAAGTATGGTTAGAAACTATCTTAAGCGTCATAGAGCGTGTTTCGGATGCCCTATAGGCTGCTGGAAGGAGGCTAGGATCAATGATCCTAGATATGGTTTGATCGAAGGTAGGATGCCTGAATATGAATCTGCAGCTTCACTAGGCTCACTTCTGCTTAACGATGATCCAGCATCACTAATCTACATGGAGAAACTATGCAACGATTACGGCTTCGACGTTATATCTGCTGGTGCTACGATAGCATGGGCTATAGAATGTTTTACGAAGGGTTTGATAACGATTGACGATACTAAAGGGTTGCAGCTTAGATGGGGTGATCCGGATCTTATAGCGGATCTTTTAGAGATGATCGGTGAGAGGAAGGGGTTTGGGTATATGCTTGGTGAAGGGTGTAGGCTTGCATCTAAGATTATCGGGCGTGGATCTGAGAGGTACGCCATGCATGTTAAAGGGTTGGAGATGCCTATGCATGATCCTAGAGCTTTCAAGGGTATGGGGCTACAGTATGCTACATCTAACAGAGGCGCATGCCATCTACAGGGGTTGGTGATGAGAGTCGAGCAGGGTGAGAGGATACCGGATCTCAAGATATATCGTAGATTCCAAAGGTTTGAGATCGAAGGTAAAGGCTGGCTCGTAGCTACTATGCAGGATTGGCATCATGTACTAGAATCCCTAGGGCTCTGCAAATTCGTACAGATACCTCCCGGGCATGTAGCGGGATTCTACTTTCTGGTAGCTGGTGTAGAGAAGAGGCTGCCTGAATTACAGAGATGTGGGGAGCGTATATCGAATATACAGAGAATGTTCAATATAGTAGCGGGTGTAACTTCTAAGGATGACATCCTCCCGGATAGGTTCCTATCAGAGCCTCTCGGAGAGGGAGGTGCTAAAGGACAGGTAGTAGAGTTGAAGCCTATGATAGAAGAATACTATAAAGTTAGAGGGTGGGATGATAGAGGTATACCTACTAGAGAGAAGCTTAAGGATCTATCGATACTAGACATCGTGGAATCCCGTCTAAGATCTCTAGGAGTAGATACGTGGAGTTAAACAGTTCAAAGAATCCCGGATACCAGAAATATGGATAACAGGATTAGCGTCAATGTAGCAGTAGCTATCGCTACGTACACTCTATCCTTCTCTAATGCAAAAATCAGTATACCCAATATTATGCGTAGTATAGGTGTAGCTACCATAACTATGAGTCCTAGTAGAATGATGGATAGACCTTCGAACGATGCTAAACCCCTGTATACTAGACTATAATTTACTGTACAAGTGTTTATGAATGTATATGGATCTAAAAGCATATCTAGAGTATATCCTAGGCTACCTCCTTTAACTAAGAGCAGGAGCATACCTAGTATCGCTAGAGTTATACCGACAATTACACCGATTCTAAGAATATAGCTTATTAGTGGTTCGAGTTTCATCTAGCATTACCCCTATACAGGCGATGTAGTATAAGTACCATGCAGATAGCTATCGCCAAGCTTATAACGTATTGCTGAACCCTAGGTAATACTATGTAGCCGCTCATATCGATTCCCCGTAGAATCATATTAGCAGATAAATATCCTAGGGTCGCAGTGAAGATCCATCTAACCTGTCTATCGCTTATCCTAGGTAGAATTCTAGCTCCTATTAAAGCTCCCAGAGATACCCCTATGATAGATATAGAGGCTAATATCGGGTGTATATAACCTAGGTTCCAATAGATTATGCTAGTAGTAGCGGATGTAGCCCCTATTATGAAGCTGCTTGTAGCCGTAGAAGCTTTTATAGGCATATTCATAGCCCAATCTAAACCTACGACGTTGAAAACCCCTCCACCTATGCCTAGCATACCGGATGAAAAGCCTGAGAAAAATAGTATAAATTCAGCCAGCCACCATCTAACACCATAGTACTCTACGATCTTCCCGGATGATAAATCATGGTATCTACCGTAAAGTTTAAGTATCGTGGTTGTCCGATCCGGTGGTCTAATATTCGTAGGCCCACCTTCTCTTCTCCTAACAGTAAGCATCAACGAAATTACAAGCATGAACCCGAATATTATGTACATCAACCAGGTCCACCCAGAGGAATATACGTAATGAGCAGTTAAGGCCCCTATTATCGCTCCCACTATCGTCGATAATTCAAGGCTGATACCTATCCTCGCGTTCGCTAACCCACTCCTAATGTACACGCTAGCCGCGCTGCTCGATGTAGCTATAGTAGATATAGCTGACGCACCGGTCGCATACTTGATAGGCACTCCTAGGAATAGGGTAAGCATAGGTGTAAGCACGACTCCTCCGCCGAGCCCTATCATAGAGCCTATGACCCCTGCTAAAACCCCTATAGCGATTACCTCCAAGAGCTCTATCAATATAAGTATGATAACTATACACCTCCACAGATTCTCGTTATCGGATTCTCGGTCAGATTAGAGAAAGCCCGGATATAAGCTTTCATATATAACGGCTAGCAGTTCATGTAGGTCTCGTGTTCTATCTTGAAAAGTTTCTCGGCGACCTCGTATACCACCGGTATTCTCCAATACTCTCCCTTGTAGGATTTCACCACACCTAACACCCATACTATGAAGATTAGCAGAGAGCATAATGCGCTTATTACTTCTGATATGATACCTCCTATAAACGGTATTATCGATAGTATGAGTGAGATAATGTTTGTCGATATACTCACCATTACCGCTAATATAAAGAACGATATCGATAGATACGCCCAGTACACAGTATACTTGTACTGCGGCCTTATCACTAACGCTACGATCGCACCTACTATCGTAGCAGCCCATGCTATAAGAGCCCAGAGTCTCTCATCCGATTGGCTATCTATGCTCAAAGCTAGAAGTATAATGGCTATATGTATAGCTATATTTGGCTTTCTCTAAAACCGGAAGTTTTATCTACGAGAGTTCATGTTACCCGTTATCTAGCTCCATGAAGGTTTCTGATCGTGTATCTTCGATAGAGCCTTCACCTATACGAAAGCTTATGGATAGAGTTGGCTCTATGAGGGAAGTATTAGGACTACATGTAGGTGAGCCTGATTTCGATACTCCAAAGATCATTAAAGAAGCAGCCAAGAGGGCTTTAGATGAAGGAGCAACCCACTATACGTTCGCAGCCGGTATACCTGAGCTTAGGGAGGCTATAGCAGAGAAGCTTCTAAGGGAGAACTCTGTGACGGCGGATCCTGAGGGTGAAATCACGGTTACAATAGGCGGTTATGGAGCTATATTCTCGGCTATACAGGCACTCGTAAATATAGGAGATGAAGTATTGATACCTGAACCTGCGTGGCCTGCCTATAGGGGCTTCGTTAGACTCGCCGGAGGGATACCCATACCTATCCCGCTTAAACCTCCAGAGTATATGTTAGACGTAGATGCTATCGAGGATAGGATTACCGAGAAAACTAAGATGATCATAATCAATACGCCGAACAATCCTGTAGGTTCAGTGTATCCTAAAGATGTTCTCACCTGTATAGCTAGACTATCGGCTGAGAAGCAGATATACCTACTATCCGATGAAGTTTACGAGAAGATAGTTTTCGATGGCATATCTCATTTCAGCCCGGCGTCGATACAAGATGCTAGAGAGTACGTTATATCCATCTACTCGTTTTCCAAGACTTACGCCATGACCGGATGGCGTATAGGATATGTAGTAGCATCTAAAGATGTGACTAGAGCTATACGCGTCGTCCACTCGTATATGGCTTCATGTGTAAGCCCGGCTGTACAGATAGCAGCTTTAACCGCTCTTAGGGAGGCTGAGGATTACGTCAGAATGATGGTGGATAAATATAGGGAGAGAAGGGATCTAGCCTATGACCTACTATCAGAGATACCTGGTGTTGAATGCATTAAACCTAAAGGTACCTTCTACCTATTCCCAGATTTCAGTCACATAGAACCTTCATCTATAAAGCTTTCCGAGAAACTTTTAGAGAAGGCTAGGGTTGCTACCGTTCCAGGTTTAGCGTTCGGTGAAGCTGGCGAAGGGCATCTTAGGATATCGGTCGCAGCTTCATCAGAAACTATAAGGGAAGCCATCCATAGGATTAAACGTATAGTTCTATGTTGAGCATGGTGTAGATCCCCTCTAGACTCCACATCGAATCCTATTTTAATCTTCTTCAATACCTATTCGAGAATTCCTAAGGTCACTTTCTCGATGGCAGCTTATTGCCATTCCCACAGAATGGATCATATACGTATCTAAAGCATCCTTCTATACGCTCGATATGATAGATTATGAGAGCTTTACTCGTAGCTGTATGCGAGACTACAAATGTATCCAACCCACAAGTTGTATACCTGTCGATGTCATACCGGAACCTATACATAGAATGTTTCGAACCTCTAAAGTAGTGGCGCTTTAGAGAGACTCCATGTAGGATTACCTTTTCTACCCTGGAGTAGACGATCTTACGATCGCTATGAAGCTTACGAACTTCGGTATTTACGATAGATAATGTATCCGTAACTTTCTATTTCCTCCTAGATACTCATGCAGATAAATCTTAAAGTTAAGATTCGATATAACACATCAGCGTATTACTTAGTAGGACCCCATCTTTAACGCTGTATATGGTCTGCGCCTCGCCTACTCACCGTAGAAGTTAAATGGCGAAACCTCCAGCCAGGGTATTAAGGGGTAATCCCTCGACTCCTTACAGAGACGTTCAACGAATCTTTCTTTAAGGTATTTTATATGCTACATAATAATTGTTAGATGTGAAGGAGAATTTCTTCGATTTTCCTTAAGAAATCCTAGAAAGATTTATGAAGCGGTGGTAAGAAGATGCTGTTCGAAGCATCTTCTACTCAATACCTCTCGAAGAATCTAAATCCAGATATCGATCCCGTCTCGTTTTTAAGTTCTATCAAGCATGAAGGTTACTATCGGATAAACCTTATAGTAGATGTCTGCAGCAGGCTTTCTATACATTTATCTAGAGATCGTTGTAATAAAGTAAATTTAAAGAAGTTCCTCCGCTCATCCTTTACCTATAGCTCTTATACTTAAACCCTACCTTATAGAATATCAGGTTAGGTTAAATATTCCTCATAATGGTCAAACCTATTTATCTCAGCTGACACATAACTTATGGGGGTAGTCTTGTCTCTGGATAGGGTTGTAGGTGAGCATGAATTCTACTGTTGCGGTGCTAGAATACTGCTTAGACGCGGCGAGATTAAGGTACTATCTGAGCCTAGGATAGTATACTGTCCCCTTTTAGAATCTATGTATGGTGTACGCGAGGTAGACGTAGAAACCGTTAAACGTATAGTCGAGGAAAAGGTTAGAGGTTTCGGTTTCTGCTGTGGATGCCGTCTCTTCGATTCATCTATGGCGGTTCCATATGGTAGTTCTGAGATAATCTCTGTATGTATAGATCTTGGGCTTATAGATTGCGGTGTAGTGGTATGCGATGGAGCTGGCACGGTAATTACATCTAATCCTAAGCTTATTCAAGGGATAGGAGCTAGACTTACAGGTATAATAAGGACGAGCCCGGTAGATAGTACCATAAATTATATCAGAAGTATGGGTGGCATCGTCCTAGATGAATCTACGGCTAGGATAGATCAAGCCGGAGGGGTTGCTAAAGCTATCGAACTAGGCTATAGACGTATCGCTGTCACCGTCGCCGGTTTCGACTCCAGCTCCATAGAAGCTATACGGCATATTGAATCTGAGAGGGGTGTGGAGGTAGCCGTATTCTCAGTATGTAATACCTGTGCTTCCAAAGAGGATGCTATGAGGATAGCCTCAGGAGCCGATGTGGTATGCGCGAGCGCATCTAGGTTGATTAGGGAGATCGTAGGATCTAAAGCTGTTATGCAGCTAGGTGTAGCTATACCTGTATACGCTTTAACTAGGCTCGGTAAGAAGCTTCTACTCTCATACCTAACGGTATTCGAAGATAGGATAGTTGTTTTCAGAGTTCATAGTTTACCATATATCGTCGAGGGTAGGATGCCTATAGCGAAAGAGTAACCTTTAAGTTTTAGGAGGCTACCCGTTTCTCCATCTGGATCTATGAATCTTAGATCTCTGAGGTACAATCTAATCGAGGATATAGATAGAGATGTATGTCTGCTAATCTCCTCTATGTCCCTTAGACGTGTAGTTCAGAGTTTTCTGCAGATCGTACGTACCATATACTTAGCGCTTATAGGCTTCGATCCTATAGCCATAGGGTTGATAACAGGTGTAGGTTCCGCTGTTAGTATGTTGGAATCCGCATTGTTCGGCTCTCTTTCGGATAGGTATGGCCGGAAGCTTTTCATGGTCCTGGGTGGTTTGATGTCTTCGATTAGACTTCTACTATATGCTATGAGTAGGGATTTCTGGGTTCTAGTAATAGCTCAAGGTATAGGAGCCTTAGGTGAAGGTGAAGGTGCAGGTCAACCCGTTGTTTCAGGTTATATCGCCGATAAGATTGGGGATAGGGTTAAACGTGCTCGTATATTCAGTTTCATAGCGATTACTAACGCCTTAGCTTCCACAATCGGATCGTTAGTAGCAGTTGCACCTGCATACTTTGAATCCATATTTAAGCTTAATAGAGCTGATGCACATATACCCTTATTCTGGATAGGGGTTATCCTTAGTGCTGTTTCGCTTATATCCGCTTACTTCCTAAAGGAGTATCATAGGGAATCTAGGATATCGATGAAACATATCGTAGCTTCTCGATCGACTTTAAAGGAGATAGCGTTATACTCTCTAGTTAGATCTACCGACGGGTTAGCTATGAGTTTCGTATCATCCCTAGCCCCCCTCTACTTCTATCTCAGATTCGGTGTAGGCTCCGAGGATCTAGCGCCTGTATACGCCGTAGCCAGGTTTCTACCTATACCCTTATACCTCATAGCTCCGATGATAGTGGGAAAGCTAGGCTACGTGAAGCCGTTGATAATAGTGAGGGCTGCATCAGGTTTATCAGCTCTACCTATAGCTCTATCATGGAGCTTCGAGCTATCCAGTCTATTCTTTATAAGCTATTCGGCATTAACGGAGATAGGTATGCCTATAAGGCAAACTTTCGCTACAGAGATAGCTGGCTCATCCGCTGTAGGTTCGCTTGTAGGTATATCCAACTCTATAAGGACTATGGTTAGATCTATAGCGCCTATAATAACTGGGTATCTATTCCAGCTTTCAGCTTTCAGCCTACCGTTCGCTATAGGTTCATCTTTATCCCTTCTAAACTCTCTCCAATTCCATATCTTCTATTCTAGAAGAGACCCTAAGATGAATCCACCCATATCTAAGATCTAAGTTTTTATCTCAGCCGATATCTCAAATATCTATCCATGATGGGTATTCGAATCGTTAGGATTAAGGTAACAGCTTCCGTGAATCCTACGGAGGATCCTGCTAAAGTTCTTAGAGCTTTGAAGAATCTCTTCCCTAAAGTAGAGTTTAGACTGGTAGGTGAAGATCCATATAAGATATACATTGGTGAAGCTGAAGGCCTACAACCTTTAGAGAGGCTTAAAGAGCTCTGGAGAGCTGAAAGAATCAGAGCAGCGGCTAGGGAATACATGCGTAGACATAGGGTAGGTGGGGTATACACGCTATTCTTCCATAAGCAAGCTGCGTACGCTGGCAGAGCTTCGTTCGCAGAAGCTGAGGGTGAATCCCCCCTCGGGCCTATATCGCTTGAGATCTCATGCGATGATTCAGACGGACTATTAAACTGGATAACTGAAGGTATATAGAGCTGGTTGATAGATGAAGACGTCTATAGTAGCTTCGAAGTATAGGTGATCGTTATGGATATACTCTTCCTAGGTACTAGCGCTGCTGAGGGCTGTCCTGCTCTATTCTGTGAATGCGATGTATGCGTTAAAACTAGAATCTTAGGTGGTAAAAATATACGGAGTAGAAGCTCTATACAGGTAGATGGTGAGCTTAAGATAGATTGGCCTCCCGATACCTATCTACACCTATTAAAAAATAACCTGAACTTAGCTAGGGTTAAGTACCTATTCATAACGCATAACCATTACGATCACCTCCATCCAGACGATTTAACCATGAGGCAGAAGCCCTTCGCTCATATGAAGGATGGAAGCAATCTTCACATATATGGTAGCAGAGATACGGTAGATCAAATCCTTAAGGTAGTCGAGGATCCATCTAAACTAGGTTTAATCCTACATAGACTAGAGCCGTTCGAAACGGTTGATGCTGGAAAGTTTAAAGTTACCGCCCTCCCGGCTGATCATGCTTCAGATCGTGTATGTCTGATATATTTGATCGAATCTAGAGGAAGGATCATATTGCATGGTTATGATTCAGGCTTCTTCCCAGAGGAAGCGTGGCAAAGGATGAAAGACTATAGATTTGACCTCGTTATCCTCGATTGTACCAATGGCGCCCTCCCGCATACAAGATACCATATGGGGTTAGAAGGTGTTGTAAGAGTGAAGAAACGTATGATTTCAGAGGGTATCGCAGATAAAGATACGTTATTCGTAGCTACGCATTTCTCTCACAACGGTTTGCTGACATACGATGAACTAGTATCTCGCCTCTTGCCAGAAGGTATAGAGACGGCATACGATGGCTTAACTATAGAGATCTAGGTTTACTCCATCCATACCTACACTTCCAATATTCGTCTACGATTCTAAGTATCCTAAGATTATAGTCTATAAGCCTATCTAGATCCATCTCTCCGTACTCCTCGTCTAAGATACCTTGCATCGAAGCTACGCACTTCTCATACAGATTCATCGCATCGACCGATGCAGGTATTAGGTATACGAAAATACTCCGTCCGCCGCCTTTATCGGATCTACTTCCAACCCTGATGACTATCACACCCCTATCTAGTATCCTAAGTTCATAGCTTCCGTAATCGATCGTATAGCCCTCACTTAAAGCTATTAACGATAGCAGTTCATGGTCGATTCTATCTTTAAACGTTACCCTTACAATGCTATGACCTATAGCTTCTATCTCGCTAACCCCATATGGTGGAGTATCCTTATAGATACCATCGTCGAGTATGGATAGTATCGCTTCTAGTAGCGTCATAGATGTTACCCCTCAATTAGTAGCATCGAGAGGGCTAACTATAAATTCTAACAATCCTAGATAGGACTCCTATGCTCAGCTCACACTACTATACCTCGGTAACTACACGTAAGGGTCTACGTTTTCGTAAGTTCTCTCCATAGAGCTCTATAGTATCGCATTATCCTCTCCGGCTCTGGGCTCTCAGATATCTCTGCTAGACAGTATCTCTGATATCCTATACACTTTAGTGATGCGAACAACTCTTTGTACGGATAGTTTTCATCGTAGAGTTCATGTATATGTACAGATCTTATCCATCTTTTAAGTAGATCGAAGCTCCAGGATATAGATCCATCCACTACATCTGTAGGATTGGAATTCCAGCATACACCTACATACGGGTGGTCTGCTATTTCCATAATCTCTCTTATACATCTAGGGTCGCTCGTACCGTAGCCGTGAACTTCAAGCCATACCTCCACCCCATACTCCTCGCCATAATCTCCGCATACTCTAAGCGCTTCACCTATCTGTTTTAAAGTCTTCTCCCTAGGTATACCATGATCTTCCATAAGCCTGTTAGGTCTAACCTTAACTCCTAAAGCCCCAGTATCGTAGGCTAGCTTAACGAAAGCTTTAGTTAACTCTATATTCCTTTCCAGTTCGCTCCTATCAGGTGAGTGATACTCGCAAACTGTGCCGAAGCTTAGAAGCCTCACTGGTGAGCTTGCGAATAGCTCTCTAACCCTACGTCGCTCCTCGATACCTATATTAGGCTCTACACCATGAGCATGTGTCGTTCTAAGCTCGACTGCCCTAAATCCTGTCCGGCTACATAAATCTAGAATCTTCTCTAAACTCCACTCCTTAGCTAAGTTATACGTGACAAGGCCAAGCTCCAAACCTTATAACCTCCCTTTAACCTAAACTACATAGCTGCACGGTTATATAGTTTATAGTTAAAGTTGTTTCGTTAAGCTCCTCTATATTTCGTCTATCGTCTACCGAGGGATGATTCAAAGGTTATCTATGCCAATATATTTATTCTTCCTGAAAACTAGGATTAGGGGTACTCCTAGGATCGTAGCTATAGCGGTGAACGTTAATCTTTCGATCGCTACTAGCGGTATAAGCGATGTTAGAAGTGTGGTCAGATCTTGTACCTCAAGTATTAGTAGATAGGTTGAAAGTATGAACATGAGCGTCCCATACATGTGTGCAGTCATGGTAGCCGAGAAGCTTACGATAGCTGTATAGAGGGCTAGCCTAACTCTATCTAAGTTGTTGTAAATCATTGTTAGCCTATCTCTGAAGGATATCGTTAGGATAAGTGCGATCCAATGTAGGACTGGGAAGTATGGTATAACTCTACCTACAGGTATGAAGTACCATGTAGCTATGAGTATGGTTAAGATGAATGCTGAGATATGCCAGCCCCTAACATTTTTAAGATATGCTCTAACGAGTGCTCCGGCTATAAATGCTGAGATAGGCGTAGTAGGTAGTGTAAGCCACTGAAATAGGTTTGCACCTAATAGTATGCGGTTTATACATGCGCCTATAAAGCATGATAGGAAGCCCAGCCATGGACCTAAGAGTAATCCGAATATAGGAGCTACACCAGAGATAAAGCCTATCTTGACGTTCTCAGCTCCTACCACCGGGAAGCCTGGTAGATAGCTTAACACAACGTATACAGCAGACGTATATATTGTTAATGCTAAGCTTCTAGTATTCAACGCTAGAACCTAGATTTAACCGCGGGTCCTCTTAATAAGCTTGATAGATAACACAGTATACCCCACGCTAAATATCCATGGATCTATAGCTGCGATAAACTTTATCCGTATAGACGACTATACTCCTTAAGAATAATGGTGTAAGGAGAATAGTTATAGTTAATACCTCCGCTCGCATCTAATCTATTTAGCTTTGAAGGCTATACGTATCTCTAAAGGTAAAGCTGAGATCGTAGATGTAGAGGTTAAGAAGCCTGGCAGAGGGGAGATTCTAGTGGAAACTAAGGCCTGCGGTATATGCATGAGCGAAGTATACATGTTCAGGGGTAAGCTTCCCGGTAGGATTGCAGGTCATGAAGGGGTCGGCATCGTAGCCGCCGTAGGTGAGGGTACATCCGGCATCAATGTAGGGGATAGAGTTACTACCCTCGGTAGTCCAGCCTTCGCCGAATACTATCTAACAAGCAATCGTAATGTCGAGAAGATACCTGACGGCGTGAGGGATGATGAACTAATATATTGGATATCCGAGCCGCTAGCATGTGTAGTGAATGCTGTGAAAGGTTCTGAGCTTGAAGCTGGTGATAGTGTATGCGTGATCGGGTGCGGGTACATGGGCCTGCTGATAATACAGGCCTTACCTAAGAATATCCTAGGAGGATTGGTAGCCGTAGATGTGAAGAATGATAGGCTTAAGCTAGCAGAATCCTTCGGTGCAGACTATACCGTGAACGCGAGAGAAGCCGATGTCGTGGAAGAGGTTCGTAAAATCTTTGGTGGAGATGTAGATGTAGTCATAGAGGCTTCAGGAGCATCGGGAACCATACATGCTGCTACGGAGCTCCTACGTCCTGGAGGCAAACTGGTACTGTTCGGATGGCATATAGAAGATGAGACCGTACCGACGAGTTTATGGCATACCAAAGGCCTTAGAATACTGAATACATCACCAGCCTTCTCCAGAGATTTCAACAAGGATTTTCATGATGCTGTGAAACTCTTGAGGAAAGGTGTTTTCGATCAGAAACCTCTAATAACCCATAGATTCCGCTATACAGAAGCTCAGGATGCATTCAGCATAGCGTCAGATAAACCTGAGGGATACATAAAAGGTGTGATGATATTCTAGCTAGCATGATAGGCTAGATTCCTCCTGTATTCCTTCGAGGCATCTGGAAGCATGCAAATTTAACCCATAGAAGCCTACCCATTCTATCAGAAGTTGAGGGGGAGGGACGGCTTAGCACCATCACCTTACCCTTGAAAGCACGTATCCCTCCACGTTTCTTAGATTTTCTCTTAAAATTTCTTGAAGTTTCTTTATCTAATACCGACTATACCCGTCTATCTTGCTAAGTATCCTGCTCTTATTTCGATGTAGACAATATCTTCGGTCAGCTGCCCCCTATAACTCATATCTGAGACGTCTTCGAGTAAGGGAGCGTCACTCTTCCTACACATCTGTTACAGTCAAGCTTAACCTGCTTGTGAATGAGAATACTTTTAGCATTAGAATAACTGTTAAAAGCTGCTAAAATGCTTTTTTCTCTATATACAATTTAACCTTTTTAATTGAAGTCTATCTACTTAAAGGTTTAGCTTAAAATTTTCTACTTAACCTATATTCGTCAAGCTTCGATATGTAGCCCTCCATAATATGACCCGCTAAGAAAGTAACTTTTCAAGCTTTTAAGAAGAGCCGATCTTCTCTACCATGATCATCTCCAGTATCTCGGCGGCTCGCTCCGTCTAGTTTTTTCTTTCGGCTCCCATCTAAACCTCCATAGACCTCTACCGACGTCTTCTAGAGCTATCTCGAGCTCGCTTATCATCTTATCACTTAAAAGTATCTCATCCGCTAAAGTGGATACAACAGCATCTGCCTCGACCTCCGAAGATTCTACATCATCTGCGAATACTCTTACCTTACAACTCCTAGATGCTATCCATACCATCAGAGGTCCTCCAGCTGTTTCGAATTCAGTTTCCTCCATACCCTCTCTAGGCGGCCATAGATCAAGTAGTTGGGCTACCCTTGTAGGAATCAAGATTTGAGGAGTCTCAGCTTCATAGCCGGCATTAGCTAGTGCAGTAGACTCTAAGACTCTACAGTTCCTAGAGATCTTCACCTTAACCCTTACAACCATAGCTACAACCTACCTTGACAGCCCGTATTCTACCTACCCTAGTCCTATGATCCCTTATCAAACCGATGAATGTTCTCCCCATAAGCCTTAACCCCCTAAGTTTAAGATGCCATAAACGCCGTGTAATAAACGTAAAAACGTGTAGAGGATCGGGTACGTCTTATGGTAACCATTAACCATATACTAGATTCTGAAGATTTGGTATTCGCTAACAGATTTTACGATTACCTATACCATGGAGGATTTCGGAGGTATCGATGAAGCCATAGTAACTTCCATCAAGATGGGAAAGATATGTGAACCTACCAACTTCTTAATTCTATACT
>JANXEK010000029.1 GCA_025058595.1 Candidatus Bathyarchaeota archaeon | reverse complement strand
ACGGTCTCGGTGAGAGAGCTGGAAACGCAGCCCTAGAAGAAACAGCAGTAACACTAAAAATACTATACGGATACGATCTAGGAGTGAAGCTTCCGCTTATATATGAAACCAGTAGGCTTGTATCTAGGATTACAGGCGTATACGTTCAGCCGAATAAGGCTATAGTCGGGGATAACGCTTTCACACATGAATCAGGTATACATACGCACGGTGTGCTCTCTCACCCGTTAACATACGAGCCTATACCTCCAGAGGTTGTAGGTAGGCGTAGGAGGCTCGTAGCCGGTAAGCATGCGGGTAGACACGGTATTATGGAGATGTTAGAGGAGATGGGTATCAAGGTTTCTGATGAAGAGCTTAAAACTATCGTAGAGAAGGTTAAGGATCTAGGTGATAAGGGTAAGAGGGTTACGGATGCAGATCTACTAGCTATTGCTAGATCTGTAACAGGTAAGGTTAGATCCGAGGAGCGGCGTGTTAAGCTTATAGAGCTAGCCGTAGTAACGGGATCTAAGGTTATCCCGACGGCTTCTGTTAAACTCGAAGTGGATGGTAAGATCTACGTAGCAGCGGAGACAGGTGTAGGCCCTGTAGATGCTGCTCTGAAGACTATAGAGAAGATCCTATCTCCGACCGTGAAGGCTAAGCTGAAGTCCTTTAGGCTTGAAGCGATAACCGGCGGATCGGATGCGTTAGCAGAAGTCATGATAGCGGTTGAAGATGATAAAGGTAATGCTGTATCGGCTAGAGCAGCTCATGAAGATATAGTTATGGCTAGTGTCGAAGCTATGGTAGAGGGTATAAATAGGCTTATATCGTTTAGGAGGGAAAGCTGAGATTATACAGCTTGCTTTCCTAGCTTTCAATTCTTTCCTGATAGGTTTTTCTGGAGCTCTAGTTCCAGGTCCTTTATTCGCTGTTACGGTATCGGAATCTATGAGGCTTAGGAGGAATATCGGGTTCCGTATAGTTTCAGGTCATGCGATAGCGGAGATAATATTGGTAGCGGTTATAGCTTTAGGTTTATCTTACATGTTTGAATGTGTAGAGGTTAGGTTAGCTTTAGGTATAGTCGGAGGTGGCTTCCTAATATTCACGGCATACGGTCTTCTAACATATCCTATGAAGGATATGGATCAGCATCTTCGATTGAATACTAGATCGAACCCTGGAAGCCTACCTATACTCGGTTTTCTAACAAGCTTTTCTAACCCGTACTTCACTATATGGTGGGCTTCGATAGGTAGTCTATTGGCAGCTGAGTCGTTAATGCTAGCAGGCTACATAGGGCTAGCTATCTTCCTCGTATCACACTGGTGTTCAGATTTCTCCTGGTATATGCTCGTATCCTTTCTATCTTATAAGGGTAGTTTAAAGTTCGGTTCTAAGCCGATGAAGATAGCTATGTATATATGCGGGGTGCTTGTTGCCTCCCTTGCAGTATACTATATTACCGATGCAGTTTTAACGTTAATACGAATTTCTGCCTAAAACTTAGAGAGGCTTCAATCCTATACACTTAAGCCAAGGCTTAACTACTTCATCCGTTGCACCTAGCTTCGAGAGAAATCCTATGAACCTCCTATAAATATCCATAGCTACATCCATCTCTTCAGATATGATATTCGCTTTTTGTCTAGGATCCGCTTTAAGATCGTAGAGTTCCGTATCTATCCTCCCGAACGGTTTAAGAACCCTCGGCTCTCCGTCCACTATAAAGGTGATCTCACCTTCTCCTACATTCTTACTCTCTTCTGATGCGAGTATGAGAGACCATCTATCAGTCGTTACAGTAACCCTAAGACCTGCACGTACACCTCTCACCAGTGAAGGTGTAGACACAGCTATCTCCCTCACCTCCGTTTCTTCACCTTTAACTATAGGTAGGAGGGATCTACCTTGAACATCCATACCACTTACATCTTTCCCGTATGCAAGCTCGAGTATAGTAGCCGTTATATCTGGAGTCTGAACGAGCGTATCTATCCTAAATCCACGCTTCAATCCAAGCTTATCGGCAAACCTTATCAGTAACGGTATATGGACTACCTCTTCGTAGAGTGGAGCTAAACCGTGATATCCGCCCATTATTATAGATTTCCCTATAAAGCTATGTTCACCTAGATAGAATCCATGGTCGCTCGTAAATATTATTGTAGTATCGTTGAGTAATCCGAGCTCATCGATCTTTTCCAATAGAAATCCAATCCATCTATCGACTAAGGTAGCTTCACCGGCATACATCGCTCTGATATGGGTAAGCTCATCATTCGTTAGATAGCCGCATGGACCGTACGCGGGATATACAACCTCCTCCCCCTCATATTCTGGATCATACATATCCACATACCATCTGGGAGGATCCCAAGGCTCATGCGGATCGAAGAAATCTAGATAGAGGAAGAACCTCCTACCGTAGTTCTCTTCGAGCCATCGTGCAGCTTCTAAAGCAGTCTTAGCAGGTATCCAATCCTCTTCATACCTCCTACCGTAATTATTCCTAATATGCTGTATAGTCGTCTCGACACTTCTAAGCTTCCACGGGCTACATGGAAGCTTCACATCCAGTGGACTCGTCCTGTAACGATCATTCTCCTGCCCCCTGATCCATATCCATCCATCAAACCCTCGATCGAAATGGTATCCATCCTTAAGTATATGCGGTGTATCCGTTATCATCATACAAGTATAGCCAGCCTTCTTTATAAGTATAGGGAGGGTTATCCATTCCCTGGGTAAAGGGGACCAATCGAAATAAGTGAACGTATATCTACCTGTAAGTATATCGGCTCTATTAGGAACCGTAGGAAACGATGCGTGATAAGCCCTAGTAAACTCTATGGAATCTAAAGAAAACCTATCGATCCTATCAAGATTAGCTATTACACCATCCCTAATCTGGAATCTTCTATGAAGTAAATCGTATCTAAAGGTATCTGATACTATAACTATTATATTACTTTGCATAACTAAGTATGATCAGTCTATAATCCTGTTTAAAGTTTTTACTTCTCACTATACAGTTTAACAATATCCTCTATGATCTTCCCTATATCGTCGGAATAGCATATCCTATTTAAGTAGTCGGCCACCTTCCTCAGCTCCCTAGCGTTATGTATCCTCGAGTATAGATTCATCATCGATAGGATGATCGATATATGAAGGACATCCATATCGATCTCATCTACAGAATGAGGAAGCCAGATCTTCCTAGATAGCTTCCTAAGTTGATCCTCTAGATACTCCTCTATCTCTCCTGCTCCCCCCTCGCTGATCCTAGCTAGGTTTAAGAGAAACTCACGTATATTCTCAGATGATCCGTCTTGCTTCTCATCGAACTCTAGCCCCTCAAGACATACGTTACATAAGCCTATTATGCATTCGAAAATTCTGAAGCCGCATAAACTACATCTGGAAGCGAGTAGTATGATACGATATCCTCCCGATGCATAGATAGTAGCATCTTCCAGCTTTCTAATACGTTGTATAGTTAACCCCCCATCATGTGTAAACGTTAAAGCTACGTTTCCATCATCTATCCTGCCTACTCTGAGCGTAGGGCTACAGATAGTCCTACCTATGTAGAGTGTCCGTATAAGTCTGCAGATGATATTGAAATCTAGTTCGCCTATACCCTCTATGGGTGGATATCTAGCCATATATCCTTCATCTGATATGCATGGCTGTATCGAGACGGCTTTCTTTTCGATAGACGATATGATGGATTCAAGCTCGCTTAAATATCTGCCGCTACACTCGCTCTTCAGCTTTGCATATATCATGAATCCTTCTACCTTCCTAAAACCGTATTCTAGGGTTGATGATTTAAAGTTTAAGTTATAGACGGTCTACCGTTTTCTTGATGCTAGCGTAGAAGGTATAGGGCATGAGTCGGTGATACATGGTTGATTATACGGGTTGTAGACGTTCACTCCCATCTAGATGAGATAGCTGATGTACATGGAGCTATAGCTAAAGCTAAATCTTCGAATGTAGTGGCGATTATCGCTGTAGGTACTTGTAAGGAATCTAACGTTAAGGTAGCTAGATTCTCCGAAATGTATAAGGGCTACGTATATCACGCGATCGGTATACATCCGTGGAACCTAGAATCTCTCGATCTCGGGGAGGAGTTCGAGTTCCTAAGGGCGGCTTCACGTAGCTGTATAGGTTTAGGAGAAGTAGGCTTAGACTACCGGATAAAGACGGATAGAGATCTTCAGAGGAAGGTGTTCAGTGAGGTACTCGGTATAGCTGAGAGTAGGAAGCTCCCAGTCATAATTCATGCTAGAGCTGCGTGGAGCGATGCATATAAGATGGTTAAAGATATCGGTGTAGAGAAGGCCGTATTCCACTGGTTTAGCGGTTCGGATTCCGTTCTTAAAAAGATAGTTAGGGATGGATATCTGATTTCAGCTACACCTGCTGCATCGTATAGTTTAACCCATATCAAAGCGATCAGGCTTGCTCCGATCGAATCTATAATAGTCGAATCAGATTCGCCTGTATCATATCGTGGTGTAGTATCGGACCCATCATGGGCTGTGAAGAGTCTAGAAGCGGTTGCTAAGATTAAGGGGGTTCGCATCGAAGATCTGGTAGATAAAGTGTTAGGGAATACATGTAGAATCTATGGTATGAAGGTTCATGGTTGGGGCGTTGAATAGTTTCTATGGATCTTAGAGGTCTGGGATTCTTATGGGTTATACGAAGAAGATCGGCTTCATAGCGCTCATATCATCTCTTTATGCTGTGTTAACTATAATCCCTGGATACCTATCCTTCGGACCTATACAGTTTAGGGTATCCGATATGCTTATACCTTTATCGGCGATCTACGGTTATCCAGCTTGTATCGCCGTGACGATCGGGTGTATGGTTGCTAACGCGTATTACTTCGTAGGCTGGTTGGATATCATCGTCGGGCCTATAGCAAACCTTCTATCCTCCCTCCTCATATACCATATGAGAAGATATCTTCTAGCGGCTACAATTATATCGAGTTTCATCATAGGTTTCATCGTAGGTAGCTACCTATGGATATTCTTTCCTCCTCCAGCTCTAGGTATACCACTCCATCCATCCGTACTGATAGGTATAAGCGTATCCGCTAGTAGTCTAGTAACCGTATCAGGTTTAGGGTATATCCTCGTAAAATCGGTATCGAAAATTCTACCTGAAAACCTGAAGAAACTCTAATGAATATTAGATGCCGCTACGGCTATTCAAGTTTAAAAACGCTGCGCCTCTATACCTAGTAGGCATCTTAATTCTCTAAGCTTCTTCGCCCTCTCCTCTATATATTTTTCTGCATCTTTAACGTATACGGGTTTGCTTCTCGCTACCTCTTCGACTATAACCTTAGGGATTCTAGTTATAGCTTCAAAAACTTGTCCAGTAAAGTATCTGGTAGAAACCCCTCTCTCCTTCA
The DNA here is from genome assembly GCA_025058595.1 of Candidatus Bathyarchaeota archaeon. Taxonomy (GTDB): domain Archaea; phylum Thermoproteota; class CALKCG01; order B24; family DRYS01; genus DRYS01. The sequence goes on along the minus strand of JANXEK010000029.1, from coordinate 11,546 downwards.
ACTCCGCATCTATACTCTCGCCGTTTAACCTCTTTAGGTATTCTCCGTTAGATGCGTATGCAAACCCCCAATCTGACCCGAAGCATGGTATATAATCCCTAGCTAGAACTGTATGATTGAAAACCGATCCTATAGTTGCGGCTATATTGTAGAAATGTACTTGGAATATGTATTTAGAGAATGTAGGCGACTCTGATTGAACCGATACTATTCCTACTCTCGAAAGCTTTGAAGATATCGTTTCGAACGATTCATAGGTGTAGAGTCCAGCCGATATCAGGGATACAGGATCTGTTAGATCCATTATTATTATATCGAACGGCTCCCCATTCCACTCCTCTATGAACCTGTATGCATCCATGTATACGAGCTTTACTCGTGGATCGTCGAAAGCTCCTTGAGAAACCTCCTCCAGATACCTTCGACAGATATCCACGACTCTCCAATCTATATCTACCAGGTATACTTCGTCTACGCTATCATACTTTAAAACTTCTCTTAGGATACCACCGTCTCCTCCTCCGAGGATAGCGATCCTTCTAGGATCTGGGTGAGCTAACATAGCCGGGTGAGTTAATACTTCATGGTATATCTGTTCGTCTAAGATCGATAACTGAGGCTTCCCATCTAGTATCAACATCTTCCCGAACACTGGATGCTCATATACCTCTACAAACTGGTATTTCGTTCTCTCGATGCATATCGCTTTCGTGAAAGAGTATGCGTGAATATAGTTTGGGGCAAGTTGCTCTATGGAGATTCTCCCTAGAACTAGAAAATCTTGACTAAGCATACCTATAGAGTTTCCATCGAATGATATTTAAAAATTGTTTCGATCATAATCCGTCTAGGGGGGTTTCGGTCGATACAACAGTTTTACGTACACCTATTCTTCCATCTGAAGCTAGGCTAGCTTCCGGTATGGTTACAATCCCCCTTTTAAGCTCGGTAACCCTAACCTTCTCCGGTTTGAGTTTCTCATATATCGCGTCGTAAGCTATCCATGGATCCTTACTGCCGCATACGAATACATCTACAGCTGCATAGCCGTATTCAGGCCATGTATGTATAGCTAGATGGGATTCACCGACTATGACGAGCGATGTAACTCCTGGTATAAAGTTATGGGTTTTCGAAGCTACGATAGTAAGCTCAGCTCTCCTAGCAGCTTCGAGTAGTAGTTCCTCCATTAGCTGAGGGTTGCTCAGATAATCCTTGTTGCATCCATACATCTCCGCTATTATATGCCTACCTAAGGTTAATCTGACCCCCCTCATAGCCCTCTACATGTCTAGACCTATCTTTAAGATAAATTTTACTCGTAAAGTGAGAGAAAACCGGGTAAAACTTATTTTGGTCTAAAAATCTCTACTGGAACTTAGATTAAAATCTCTAATAGAGGTTTGTTTTAACAGAAAACCTATATTCAGGGTTATTTGGCTGGCAAAGCCCCTAGAATCAGGGATATTATCGACATACGCGTTAATAATCCGTAATACACCTGTCTAAAGTATATAGCGTTAGGTGTGGAATCAACCTCGACCGCTATCTCATCGACCCTCGGTAGTGGATGCATTATCACTGCATCCTTCTTCATCCTAGATACGGTTTCGAGTGTTACCTTATACGAACCTTTAACTCTCATATATTCGCTCTCATCCGCAAACCTTTCTTTCTGTATCCTTGTGACATAGAGTACATCGAGTTCTGGCAGCACTTCATCCAGTTTATCTAACTCGTACACCTTCACCCTGCTGCTTATGTGTCTTAGAACCTCCCTCCTCATTCTCAGGAGCTCTGGTGATATCAGATAGAGCTTAACATCGTAATTGGATAGAGCGTATGCTAAGCTATGGGTTGTACGTCCATATCTTAGATCGCCTAAGATACCTATATTCAGCCCGTCGATATGCTTCTTACACCTCCTTATAGTGTAAAGATCGAGCATAGCTTGGGTTGGATGCTCTTCAGCACCGGATCCACCATTGATTACCGGTATATCGGCTACCTCTGCCGCAAGCCTAGCCGCCCCCTCCATAGGATGTCTGAGAACTATAAGATCGGCGTAACTCTGCACAACCCTCACAGTATCGGTTAATGTCTCTCCCTTCTCGACAGAAGCTCTCACAGGCTCACCCATATCGAGCGTTAAACCTCCGAGCTTCTTCATAGCAGCTTCGAAGCTGAGTCTAGTCCTAGTGGATGGTTCGAAGAATAGTATAGCCATAGTCTTTCCCGTTAGTATACCTCTATACCTATCCATATGTTGTTCTATATCATCGGCTACATCCATTATATACTCTAGTTGTTCCCGATCGAAATCTAAGATGGAGAGAATATCCCTACCGTTGAAATCTCTAGGTGAAGCCATCCTCTACACCCCGGTCTATCTTTAGCCCTATAAATTTTAGGTTAAAATCTTATGCTCTTAAACGTAGCAGTCAATTTTCTTGAAGTAGAGGTCGGAGCAGTCTTGGATTTCCACGTAATAGTGCTTATTAAACATGTCCCAGATATAGAGAAGGTTAAGTTCGATGTGGAGACTGGTAGGATAGATAGAAGTTCGGCTCCAGGGGAGATAAACCCCTTCGATCTTAACGCTATAGAGACTGCCGTACAGCTTAAAGAGAAGCTTGGAGGTATAGTGACGGCTCTAAGTATGGGTCCACCTCAAGCTGAATCATCCCTCAGGGACGCGATAGCTAGGGGTGTGGATAGAGCTATACTACTATCTGATCATAGGTTTGCTGGCGCGGATACTCTAGCTACATCCTATACGCTTGCCTCTGCTATAAGGAAGATCGGTAGATATGATCTTATAGTATGTGGGGAGAAGACTGTGGATGGCGATACAGGTCAGGTTGGACCCGAGGTAGCTGAGCATCTAGGTATACCCCACGTAGCGTATGTATGCGAGATTAGAGAATCGTATGGAGATCGTCTGATAGTCGTATCCGATATGGGCGATAAATTCCTAGTAGAAGTTAGGTTTCCAGCTCTCATAACAGTGACGAAGGATGTAAACACCCCTAGACTTCCATCTCTGAGAGATATATTGAAAGCTCGGAGGTCTAAGGTAGAGGTTTGGGATGCGGATTCTCTATTAGGCTTCATAGATATGTCTAGGATAGGTCTCCTAGGTTCACGTACACAGGTCTTCAAGATAGTTATACCGTCTGAAGAACGTAGGCGTGGTATCATACTAAAGGGTGTCGACTCTGTAAATAAGCTTATAGAAGCTTTACGTATGGAGGGGTTTATATGAGTAGTGGTTTATCCGACGGCGTGCTGGTATACTCTGAGTATGATGAGGGTGTTATACATCCGGTCGCCTTCGAGCTTCTAGGTAAATCTCGTGAGATAGCCGATAGATTGAAAGTCGAAGTTTGGAGCGTCATCATCGGTTATAGGGTTGAGGATGATACTGCTCGAGAGTTGATATACTACGGTGCGGATAGGGTTTTCGTATACGATCATCCTAGACTGGTATGCTTCGACCCTATATTGTATAAGGGTGTATTAGTCGATCTAGTGAAGCAGGTGAATCCATCGGTTTTCCTGTTCGGAGCTACACCGCTGGGTAGGAGTTTAGCTCCTAGAGTAGCTGCAGCTATAGGTGCAGGTTTAACGGCGGATTGTGTAGATATTCAGGTGGATGAATGTGGGGATATAGTTCAGATTAGACCAGCTTTCACAGGTAACATACTAGCCTATATAAGGACTAGTAGCCGACCGGTTATGTCTACGGTTAGGTATAGGGTTATGAGGATGCCTAGCCGCGATACGGGTAGGATGGGGGAGATCATCAGGTTGATACCTATGGTGGAAGGGGATTTAAGCCTCAAAGTGTTGGGTAGGATATCGAGGAGAAGCATCGATCTAACAAAGGCGGATATAGTGGTAGCTGGGGGTAGAGGGTTTAAGAGGAGGAGCGATCTGAAGATGCTGGAGGATTTAGCATCGCTTATCGGTGGGGTTGTAGGTGTTAGCAGACCTCTAGTGGATGAAGGCTGGATGCCTCGCGAGCATCAAGTAGGTTTCAGCGGTAACACGGTTAAGCCTAGGCTCTACATAGCTTTCGGTATATCTGGGTCTCCTCAGCATATAGCCGGTATGAGAGGGTCAGAGATAATAGTCGCGGTTAACATAGATCCTTCAGCACCTATATTCAGGATAGCAGACTATGGTATAGTAGGTGATCTATACGAAGTAATACCTAAACTTATAGAAGAGCTGAGTAGGATTAAACGTGTATGAGTTATGTGGTCTTCGATAGATAAAACGGTCGTAGAGGAGTTATCGTCGATAGTAGGTGAAGATCAGGTTGTATTCGGTGTAGGTAGGGTTGAAGGCTACCTATTAGACGAGACCCCCCTCCCTATAAGACCAGAACCTTGTAGGGATGTAGTTGTGGTTAAACCAGCGTCTACAGAGGAGGTCTCGGCTATACTAAGATTGGCGTATAGGAGTAAGATACCGGTCTTCCCTAGAGGTGGTGGTACAGGTCTGGTGGGGGGATGTATACCTACTCGTAGCGGTATAATCCTATGTCTAGAGAGGATGAATAAGGTAACGGTAGATGTAGATAATATGATGGCTGAAGCTGAAGCTGGTGCGACGCTTCACGATCTGATCGAAGCAGCGGATAGAAGCGATCTCTTCTTCCCCCCTCACCCAGGTGATGAGTATGCTCAGATAGGTGGTTTGATAGCTTGTAACGCTGGTGGAGCTAGAGCTGTAAGGACTGGTGTTATGCGTAACTATGTTAGAGGTATAGAAGCCGTATTACCTACAGGCGATGTATTGAGGCTTGGGGGTAAGCTTATCAAGGATAATACCGGCTACGATCTTATGCAGCTTATAATAGGTAGTGAAGGTACTCTAGCTATTATAACTAAAGCTTTCATAAGATTGTATCCGAAGCTACCCTTCTCCATAACCATGATAATACCGTTCGATAGTAGATCGGCTGCATTGAAAACAGTACCTAGAATACTGAGAACCGGTATTATGCCGCTAGCCGTAGAGTATGTGGAGAGGATACCTATAGAGGTCTCGGCTGCTAGACTAGGTTTAGAATGGCCGTGTAAGGAGGGTGAAGCCTTCCTAATAATCATACTAGCTGAGCAGGATGAAGAATACCTGTATAGGGTTTGCGAGAAGCTTCTAGATGTATGCGTAGAATCCGGTAGTCTTGAACCTCTAGTAGCTGAAAGACGTGATGAGCAGGATAGGATACTTAGGATTAGAAGCGAGATCTACACAGCTTTGAAACCTAGTATGGTCGATATACTCGATGTAACTGTTCCACCAGCATCTATAGGTTTATTGATGGATAAAATCGACGAGATCTCTAGAAGCTACAATACCTATCTACCTGCCTATGGTCATGCAGGTGATGGAAACATACATGTACATATAATGCGTGAAGAGGGTTGGGATACAGCTATATACGATGAAATTAGAGATAAGGTATACAGCGTAACGTTAGAGCTTGGAGGGGTTATAACCGGTGAGCATGGTATAGGCTTCGTTAGAAGGCGTAGCCTCCTACGTTTCTCGCATCCTATCTACATCGATCTAATGAAGAAGGTTAAGCAGATATTCGATCCAAACAATATACTAAACCCAGATAAGCTACTACCTTGAAGATCGTCTAGTATGGCGGATAGAATATCGTCGCAGCTATGTAGCGTACCCCTCCATCGCATTTTACCTTATCTTTTTCTTCATTGAAATAGTATGCTGTAAGTATTCTTCCATCAGGTAGCTCCGTAGATCTTGGATACCCTAGATCGCTACTCCCTCCATCATCCCTTATTATGATCTCAGGACCCCATGTAGCTCCTCCATCAGAGCTTATCCTAGCTCTAATACCGTATGGAGGGGCTCTATACCCGTATACGCATAGAAGTCTTCCATCTCTGAGTAACGTTAGCGATGCAGGTGCACCCCATCTGTTAACCCTAGATATAAACCTCCACGTTAACCCCTCATCCTCTGAAACGTAGAGTTCGGTCCACTGAAACCTCCAATCAGGCCAAAGCACTCTTAAAGCTACGACTAGCCTTCCATCTCCTAGTATAGCCGGGTATGGGCATATACGAGGTATATCGATGTTTAAAGGCAGTATATACGATAGGAACCTCCAGTTCACCGCTCCATCATTACTAACGAGTACCATAGGCCTACCTTCAGGCTCCACCATCCTATACCCTCTGGCAGCTTCATCGTATCTAAGTCCTTGTACGAATAGCATGATATCCCTATCGTAGAGTACGTAGGAGGGTCTAGCTTGTATCGTCTCGAAAAGTTGATCCCATAATATGTATGGGCCCTCCCACGTATACCCTTTATCCCTAGTGATGAAGTAAGCAGTAGGTCCAGTCTCCCTACCCAAAGGCGGCTCTACCGCTATAGCGTTCATACCCGTATCGAGATCTAACGGTTTAGGTTTAGGCAGAGGAGCCCCGTTAGTCGTATAGTACTGTATCTTCGCTCTTAGCTCAGCTTTACTTTCGATCACAACTTTAAGCTGATATTCAGGCCATGTATATCCTCCATCTGTACTTCTAGCTACTACAAGCTGGCCCCCATCATACTGGATCCTCCTATGTCTAACGTCATCCGTCGAGCTATACCTGCATCTATTACGTACGAAGCCGATTAGTATCTCCCCACCACCGAAATTCCATAACCCACAGTTGAACGGCCAGCCGGCATACTCGTCATCTCTACGATAGACTATGATATTCTCGTACTCTTCAAGCCTACATATCTTCATTACGATCAACCCCGTAGATGCACGGCAATCTCCCACGTCTATATGCCCAGTATACGCTTTAGATTATCTATACATCGCTTAACGCATTCCAGCGGCGGATACGGATAGCTCTCCTGCTCCACTATAAACCATTCAGTTCCACCCACATCTAGGCATAGATCTATGAATTCACGCCATCTCATCTCGCCTTCACCTATAACAACTTTTTCGCTCTTCTTCGAGTATTCTTTCAGGTGTACCGTAACAGCTCTTCCAGGATACCTTCTTACGATATCTAGGATCTCGTCTACCGTAACACCTGCACGCATAGCGTTCCCTGTATCCAGTTGCATGACTACCTCACGTTTAGTATTCCTGAAGAATATATCCCAAGGTATCTCGCCATCTATAGGTTTAAACTCTAAAGTATGGTTGTGATAACCTATACGTATACCATGCCGTCTAAGCTTATCAGCCAGCCTATCGAATAGGTTTGCGGTTTCAATCCATCTATCCCTAGAGTTCCTCATATACTCCGGTAGACCTGGTACTATGATGAACCTATTTCCCAGCGTACGGTTGAACTCAACGGTGTTATCGAAAGAATCTTCGAGTAGAGCGTTCACACCTATATGCGAACCAGCTATCTCCAACCCATATCTATCGAGTATCTCTCTAAGCTTCTCAGCGTCGTATCCGTAGTAGCCTGCGAATTCAACCCCCTCATACCCCATATCAGCTACAGCCTTTAAACATCCAGCTAGATCACGATTACACTCCTCCCTTATAGAATACAGTTGTAGAGCGATACGTATCCTACTCATAATCGATTCCCCTGAATCATTCCTTCTAAGCTTCGTAGAGTGTTTAAATATCTATCTCTCGTTAGATTCGTATAGATTCCAGCCGTCGATAAAGTTAAATAACGGCTTAGAAAGCCTTATCTAGTAGGTGTCTGGTTTGGTGGAATATGAACTTCAGTTAGCACCTATACATAGGCTTATAAAGAAAGCTGGAGCGATGCGTGTAAGTGAAAGTGCAGCTGAAGAGCTTAGACGTGTTCTAGAGGATATCGGTATGAGGATAGGGCGTGAAGCAGCTAAATTCGCTTCTCATGCTGGTAGAAAGACTATTAGAGCCGAGGATGTGAGACTAGCTGTTAGTAGTATTCTCAGGATGTAGGATCTCGAGCTATCCGTGCATCCCTAAAGGTTTACCCGATAGTTTCCATACTGCTCCCTCTATCTATCCGGATAACGTTTATATCCTAGGCCTCTCTACCTAGATAGTTTGCCTAGGAGTAGATTGCATGCTACATGAGATCTGGGGTGATAGATAGTTATGTCTGAACGGAAGGTTGTAAGGGCTCCGGTGCTTATACTTAAGGAAGGCACAACCCGTCAAAGGGGTAGGGAAGCTCAGCGTCAGAATATCTTAGCAGCTAGGATCGTCGCTGAGATGTTGAAATCGACTCTGGGACCTAGAGGTATGGATAAGATGCTGGTAGACAGTATAGGCGATATAACGATCACTAACGATGGAGCCACTATAATGGACGAGATCGAAGCTGAACATCCGGCTGTTAAGCTTCTGGTTAACGTAGCTAAGACCCAGGATAAGGAGGTTGGTGATGGAACTACAACCGTAGTCGTACTGACAGGTGCACTATTGAAGAAAGCTGAGGAGCTTCTAGATAGGGATATACATCCATCGGTTATATGCTCCGGTTTCAGGAAGGCTGAAGCTAAAGCGCAGGAGACTCTAGAGAAGATAGCTAAACCCATAGATCTAGGCGATAGAGTTACGCTTACCAATATAGCGTCTACGGCTATGAGGAGTAAGAGCGTAGAGTATCTTAGAGATTACCTAGCATCGATAGCTGTAGATGCTGTTTTGAAGATCGTCGAGGATAGGGATGGTAAGAAGTATGCCGATATAGACAATATACAGGTGATAAAGAAGCCTGGTAAAAGTGTAGCTGAGACACAGCTTATCAGCGGTCTTATAATAGATAAGGAGGTAGTGCATCCAGGTATGCCTAAACGTATAGAGAATGCTAGGATAGCCCTACTCAACTGTCCTCTAGAGATAGAGAAGACAGAGTTCAGCGCTGAGATAAGGATTAGGGATCCATCTCAGATGAAGGCTTTCCTGGATGAGGAGGCTAGGATGCTTAAGGATATGGTCGATAGGATAGCCGGTACAGGTGCTAACGTAGTATTCTGTCAGAAAGGTATAGACGATATGGCGCAATACTTCCTAGCCAAAAAAGGAATACTAGCAGTAAGAAGAGTTAAGAAGTCGGATATGGAGAAGCTATCTAGAGCTACAGGAGCTAGGATAGTAACGAATATAGACGATCTGAGACAGGAGGATCTAGGGGTAGCAGGACTGGTGGAGGAAAGGAAGATCGGAGAGGATAGGATGGTATTCGTAGAAGGATGCAAGGATCCGAAAGCGGTAGCTATACTCGTTAGAGGGGGTTTCGAGAGAGCTGTAGATGAAGCCGAGAGATCCTTGCATGACGCTCTATCGGTTGTAGCAGATATAGTGAAGGATCCTAGGATAGTGTATGGCGGAGGGGCTGTCGAAGCAGAGATAGCTAAAGAGATACGTAGATTCGCCACTCAGATAGGAGGTAGAGAGCAGCTTGCCGTACAGGCGTTCGCAGAAGCTATAGAGATGATACCTCAAGCTTTAGCCGAGAATGCAGGATTAGACCCGATAGATATACTCGTAGAGCTTAGAGCTAGACATGAGGGGGTCGAAGGCTATAAGTATGGTGTGGATGTACTCTCCGGTAAAGTAGCGGATATGAGTGTGTTAAACGTTATAGAACCAGTCATAGTTAAGAGTAAAGCTATCGCAGCGGCGGTCGAAGCAGCTATAACGATACTGAGGATAGATGATGTAGTCGTAGCTAGTAAGCCTCTAGAGAAAGGTAAAGAGAAGGAGGAAGCGCCTCCACCATCAGAGTTCGATTAAATCTACGAGAAAATTTTTATCTTCTCACCTCCACAACTTTCTCTCCTGGATACGCCTACAGATGCTCCGGTGGTGTAGCCCGGCCAAGCATAGGAGGCTCTCACCCTCCTGACGCGGGTTCAAATCCCGCCCGGAGCACTACAATCCCAAGTCTAAACACCTCCACCCTTCTCAGATCTATTATGGAGAAAGGCTTAGACTGTATAGAACGGATGATCACCGGCTTTATTCAGCTTATCAACCGCTAGAGTTAGTAAGGTTGCTCTATACCTCTAACTCTCCTGTGTATGACGGGTTTTAGGCTTGGAGTTTCTAGAGTAGGATTTACGTGACCAGAGTATCCTATAGATTCGTCAGGGAAGGTTTTAATCCTAGGTAGTGTATGGTGGTTTAGCTGTGGCGTTTATAGTTGTTTCCGGTACCCCTGGTGTAGGTAAATCTACCGTTTCATCTAGGTTAGCTGAAAGGATAGGCTTCGATCTTCTCGATCTTAATAGATGGCTTCTATCCGAGGGCTTTGTTTTAGGGTTCGATGAGTTGCGTAGGGTTCATGTGGTCGATCTGGAATCTGCTAGGATTAGGTTCTCAAGGTTTAAACCTGCAGATCGTACGATAGTGGAAGGTCATCTAGCTCATCTAGTAGTACCGGTAGATTCTATATCTCTAGCTTTTGTAGTTAGATGCCACCCTATCGTACTGGCTGGGAGGTTGGTTAGCCTAGGCTATACGGCTCGTAAGGTTTTAGAGAATGTTGAAGCTGAGTTGCTAGGTGTATGCGTCGAGGAAGCTATCGATATGTATGGATCCAAACTCGTCTACGAGGTTGATAATTCGTATAGATGTATAGATTCTACTGTAGACGAGATGGTATCCATACTATCTGATAGATCTAAACGTTCAGAACGTATAGACTGGTTCTCTAGGCTGTTGGATGAGGGGATCCTAGATAGGGTTCTCCTAGCCATCGAATCTAAGAGCCTCGAATTCCTAGATGGTATCCTTAAGCATGCTAGCGATAGGAATGTTTAATTGTATACGTAGATTCCGATCTGTTAGAAGGTTGAAGGATGGCTTCCTCATAGTTAGATGCCCATACTGCGGTAACCTGTCTATAGCTAGAGCAGGTTCTAGAACTAGGAGTTGCAGCTTCTGCGGTAAACGGTTCTCTATATCATCCGTTAACGTGTTAAGATACGTAGCTAACGCTAGGGAGGCTTCAGAGCTTACGAGACGTTTGAAGAAACGTTTAAGGGTTTAGATTCCGCTAAATCTCTAAGAGGTTTAAGTTATGAGCCTAGCTTCTAGGAGGTTTACGGAGGAGCTATCGAAGCTTATAGGTCGAAGTATAACGGTAGTAACAGTAGAGGGTAGAAGCTTCTCCGGTAGGCTTGAAGGCTTCACACTAGAGAACCTCGATGTATGCCTATCCGATGCTAGATCATCCGACGGAGGATTATTCCCTAAGCTCTTCATCAGGGGTGGACAGATAACCCACATCTACAGCTCCGAAAAACCTTTAGAACTTAAAGCTTTAGCCGATAGGCTTGAAAGAGTATTCCCGAAGATGGTTAAATACTATGAGGATCAGGGTGTTATAATCGTCATGAATAAGGTTAGGGTAACGGAGCAGGGTATAGTCGAAGGATCCGGTCCTATAGCTGAGAGGGTTCAGAAAGTCTACGAAGAGTTCATCAGAGAAGTTTCAGGCTAGCTTCAAATCTATCTCTCAACCTATTTTTATAGGATCCACTATAGATCTCAGTACCGCTAAAGCAGATAATGCCGCTATCATGCTCGT
>JANXEK010000028.1 GCA_025058595.1 Candidatus Bathyarchaeota archaeon | reverse complement strand
ATTGAAACCGCGTTTCGTAGTAGCCGATGAGCCAGTATCGATGCTAGATGTATCTGTTAGGGTGGAGATACTCTACCTCCTCAAAGAGCTCCAAGAAAGGTATGGTATATCCTTCCTGTATATAACTCATGATATAGCTACGGTGAAATACTTCTCGGATCGTATAGGGATAATGTATGCAGGTAACTTCGTTGAATCTGGTTCGATAAGAAAGGTAGTCTCGGATCCGTTACACCCGTATACTAAGGCGTTGATAGAAGCGATACCAGATCCAGATCCAAAGAATAGGTTCGTAGAGAGAAAAGTTATACCTGGTGAGCCGCCGAACCCGATCGATATCCCCCCGGGTTGTCGTTTCCATCCTAGATGCTTGTATGCTATGCCTGTATGTAGGGAGGAGGAGCCTATAATTCGCGGAGTAGAGAAGGATAGATACGTAGCATGCTGGCTATACGGTGAATAGAGACTCTGTAATGAAGACTAACGGGAATAAAATCGTGTGGATTTAAAGCTTCTTTTAACCCATAAGTATTATCTTCTTAACGATATCGAGTATCCTAGCTTGATCACCCGTCTCTCTAGCTTCCTCTAACTCCTCCCTCCTAGCGTATATTAGCAAAGCTTTCTTCATAAGGTTTCCGAATATCTCCTTACTAAGCTTCATAGCTTTAACAGGATCCATCCTATATGTGAATTGATCCTCTCCGAACCATCCATCGTAACCTACGTCTATAGCTGCGTATAGATAGTCTACGAAACGCCATATATCCCCCGTCCCGAATACCCTATCCTCATCGTTACTATGTAGCTTAGCCGTGTTTATATGGAATCCCACTATAGGTACACCCATGCTATGCAAAGCATATACGGTGAAGGCCGGCTCTACAGCATACATCTGCTCATGGCCATAATCTATGGTTACACCCATAACCTTAGATCCTATCTCCTCGTTCACCTTATACGCTATCCACCCGGCTATATGTGTCGTAGGAACTATCATATTACCTTCCTTAGGCTCTTTAAGCTTAGCTTCGACGCCGAATCTAAGACCTAACTCCCTACATCTCTTCGAAGCTTGTCTACATGCATCGATGAACCATCCGAATTTTAGGAGATAGTTTGATTCGAAGTTGTAATCCCACCCATCCTGACCCGGCCATAAGCTTAAGCTAGGGCTACCCACCTCTTTAGCTAGATCCGCAGCTTGTAGCAATACTTCGAAAGCTTTCTCTCTAACCTCTCTTATAGGGTTCGTTATAGATCCAAGCTTCCACCTAGGATCCGTAAACATGTTAACGTTCATATTCGATACCTTAAGACCCAACTCTTCTAGTATCTCTCTAACCTTCGCAACCCTATCCTCGTCGATCCTTAGATCCTCGTCTAGGAAGAGTACATCGTGAAACTCTACCCCCTCTATACCTGCTTCAGCTATCCTCCTAAGCTGAGCTTCTAAGCTAGAATCTAGCTCTGGGAAGTAGCCTCTAGTAGCGAACCTATCTAGGAAATCTCCTGCAGACCAGTGTCCGGCTGCGAACTTTATACCGAAATCCTTGAAGAATCTATCCAACGTTTCGCCTTCGAGATAACCCCTATACTCCGTCTCAAGCTTTGAGAGATTACCCTTAGATATCTTCAAGCCGCCGACACCGAATGAATTTTGGGATCCATTCTAGATATTAAAACTTACTCCTCCTCGACCGTAATAGACGTATAGTAGTATTCGCCAAGCCTTTTCTGCATCCTATCCAGCCTCGAATCCTCCTTATTAGCTCTAGGCCTAAACGTCTGTCTATCTCTTCTAAACGTAACCCCGAGCTCTTTGAGAAACATATTCATACCGCTCCTCATATCTATAGGTTGATGTCCATAACCCTCTACTCCAGGTATACCTGAGAATACCATAAGCCTATCCGCTATGAAATCCTGAACCAGTATATCATGCTCTACGACGAAGGCTACTCTACCGAGATTCTCTACAACCCTACGGACAGCTCTAGCCATAGCTAATCTCTCCTCTACATCTAAGTATGCGCTAGGCTCATCGATCAGGTATATATCGGCATCTACAGCTAAACATACAGCTATAGCTAGCTTCTGAAGCTCTCCGCCGCTTAGATCTGATACCATTCTATCCGCTATTCTATCTAGCTTAAACGGTCTGTATATCTCCTCTCTGAGGAAGCTTGACTCTATCCTATCGCCTATAGTATTCTTCAAGAATGTTTCGACAGTCCCATCGTAACCTCCAGATATATACTGAGGCTTATAGCTTACCCTTACGCCTCCCGGTAGAGCATCACCTTCATCCGGCTTCTCTAAACCTGCTAGAAGCTTAACGAACGTAGTTTTACCGATACCATTCGGTCCTAGTATACCTACAACTTCACCGGTACGTATAAATCCAGGCTCCACCTTTAAAGTGAATCCTCCAAGCTTCTTAACCATATAACCCCAGCTGTAAGCTATATCCGTAGATTCTATCGTTTGTGTAGGAGGTTTAACCTGGAATTTTATAGGCTGGCTTCTAAACCTTACGTTTTCGCTCGGGATATACCCTTCCAGAAACATGTTTATCCCATCCCTAACAACCCTAGGATACGATACTACGCCATAGACTCCCGGGTCGCCGTATAGAACGGATACCATATCCGACATGTAATCTAAAACTATCAGATCATGCTCGGCTACGATAACCATAACACCTTGTTTAGCTAACCCTCTGATAACCCTAGCTACCTTAAGCCTCTGACGTACATCTAGATAGCTTGAAGGTTCATCGAATATATATACATCGGCATCCCTACATACGACCGCCGCTACAGCTACCCTTTGAAGCTCTCCACCGCTAAGTACATCCACCCCTCTATCCATAACCTCTTCAAGCTCTAGGATCGATCTAACCTCATCCAGTACACCGCGTTCATCCAGTCCAGATAAAAGCTTACCAGCCTCCCCTCTGAATACCCTAGGTATAACGTCTACATATTGAGGTTTATACGATACTCTAAGCTCTCCAGAAGCAAGCCTACTAAAATAGTCTTTGAGGGATGTACCGCTGAAATACTCTACTATGGAATCCCAGCTAGGTGGATCCCCCTCGACGATACCTAGGTTGGGTTTAAGTTTACCTGCGAGTATACGGAGAGATGTAGATTTACCTACACCATTCTTACCTACGAGGCCTAGGACGGTGGATCTAGTAGGTATAGGTAGCCTGAAAAGTTTAAACCCGTTAACGCCGTACCTATGGATACATTCACCTTCAAGCTCCCCGGGGAGATTCACTATAGATATGGCTTTAAACGGGCATCTATTAACGCAGATACCGCATCCTATGCATAGCTGCTCGGATATGATAGGTCTACCTTCATCACCTACCTTGATAGCTTCGATCTTATTCCTAACAAGCGGGCATAAACGTCTGCATAGCAATCCGCAATCCTCGACGCGGCAGCTATCCCTATCGATCACAGCCACCCTACCAGGCATAACTACCACCTAAAACAGTTCCATCATAGATAAATGGTGATGGAGAAAAACGTAATGGAGAGACCGAGGTTAGGGAGACTTAGTTTACCACTCCTCTTCTTCTTCCTCCTCCCACTCTTCCTCCTCCCACTCCTCTTCCTCCCATTCTTCCTCCCATTCCTCTTCTTCTTCCTCTTCCTCGAATCTGAACATAGTTTAACCCCCCTCCTTAACGGGGCTAAAGAAGCATCCCCATCACCGGTTTAAAAACTTTTATCCCCATAACTATACGAAGCGGTAAAACTCTACCTAGATGATATTCTCTCGTACATCTAGCTTAACCTATGAAGTTGGCTTCTCCTACCCTCCCCGATAGATCTAGCGACGAAAACGATGTAAGCGGGGTGCTTAGCACACTCAAGATCTCGCTCATAAGGTTCGCAAGGGCCAGAGCTGCCATCGCACCCCAAGACTATATTTAGGTTAACCTCCTCCTAAATTAGCGTTTCTTCGTTATATCGTTTACCGGGTATCTAGGTGGCTCTCCATGCAAGACTCTGAGTATATCCTCCACGGCTGTTAGAGCCATCCTCCTCCTACACTCCGATGTGTTGGAAGCTATATGCGGCGTTAGGATTACGTTATCGAGATCTAGTAGTGGATCCTCTAGAGGTAGGGGTTCCTGCCAGAATACATCTAATCCTGCTCCAGCTATCCATCCCTCCCTTAGAGCTTTCACTAGGGCATCGTGATCTACTATAGGTCCCCTAGCTATATTAACCAGGATAGCTGTAGGCTTCATAAGCTTGAGTTCATCCTCCCCTATCATACCACGCGTATACTCTGTTAACGGGCATGATATAACTACGAAATCAGATTCCCTGAGTAGATCGTTTAAAGGTCTATACTCTGCTTCAAACTCTATCTCTAACTGAGGCTTCCTAACGATATCATAGTATAGTATCTTCATGGAGAATCCCTTAGAACGTTTAGCTATAGCCGATCCTATCCTTCCAAGACCTATTATACCTATAACCTTACCCCATACATCCATCCCCACGAATAGGAATGGATCCCTAATCCTCCACAACCTAGATTTAACATGCTGTGATGCTCTGCAAACGTTTCTAGCTAAGCAGAGTATATGAGCGAAAGCCATATCCGCTACTGTTTCATGGAGGACCGGGGTTATCGTAACCCATACCCCCCTCTCGGTAGCAGCATCCACATCTACGTTATCATATCCAACTCCATGCCTAGCTATCACTCTAAGCTTAGACGCCGATTCTATAACCCTCCTACTCACCCTCTCTACGTTAAGCGTTACTAATATAGCATCGGCATCCCTCACGGATTCTATAAGCTCATCCTCAACCGGCGGCTCCTCGAATACATAAACATCGGCTTCATTCCTCAGTAGATCGAGCGCCTCCCTATGGATGGGAGCCGTTACCACCACATGGAATCTACCCATACATCCCACCTCCGAACGATAGATCCACCACTAAATCTACCTATATCCTCCGATTAACGTGTAGGATAAGGTAATAAGGGTTCCGATCGTTATCGGTATCGGAATCGAACTTTTCTAGTTCACCTTAGAATCTCAACCGAGATATAGCTTCAAGGATGCATCTACATATAGAACCTCTTCAATATCTTATAGACACAGTAATCTCCGCACATAGTACATGCACCACTTCTAGACTTCACCCTCCCATGAATCTCCGAAGCTTTATCTGGATCCATAGATAGCTTAAACTGTGTTACCCAATCTAGACGTGCCCTAGCTTCACCCATAGATCTATCTAAGCTTGCAACCTTCTCTCCAACCCTGTATATATCTACCGCATGCGCAGCTATCTTAGAAGCTATAACCCCCTGCTTCACATCTTCGGGTAGCGGTAAACCTAGATGCTCGGATGGAGTTACTACGCAGAGGAAATCTGCACCTGCGAGTCCTGCTATAGCGCTTCCGATCGCAGCTGCTATATGATCGTATGGGGTAGCTATATCTGTAACTACAGGTCCTAGAAGATAGTATGGAGCACCCTTACATAAGGCCTTCTCTAGAGCTACGTTAGCCGCTATCTGATGTATAGGCATATGCCCAGGGCCCTCAACCATGCATTGAACATCCATCCTCCTACTCCTCTCTACAAGCTCTGCTACAGTTAATAACTCCATGTTCTGAGCTAGATCGTTCGCATCAGCTATACATCCAGGTCTAAGACCGTCACCTAAACTTATACATACATCATATCCTCTAGCTAGCTCAAGTATGTAATCGTAATTCTCGTATAACGGGTTCTCCTTATCGTGGTGTAGCATCCACGATGCTATGAAGGCTCCGCCGCGACTGACTATACCAGCAACCCTCCTAATCTTCTTCAGCGATTCTAGAGCATTATACGTGATACCACAGTGAAGCGTAACGAAATCCACTCCATCCTTAAAATGTTTTTCGATAACATCTAATATATCATCCTCGCTCATATCTATGATCGAGCCATACCTCCTCATAGACTCTATGGCAGCTTGGTAGATGGGTACAGTACCGATAGGAGCATCCAGCTCCCTGATGAGCAGTCTACGGATATAATCCAGATCCCCCCCTGTAGATAGATCCATGACGGTATCTGCTCCATACTTTAAACCAACCCTAGCTTTCTCGAGCTCTAGGTATGGGTCAGATATATCCATCGAGGTGCCGACGTTAACGTTAACTTTTACGGATAACCCCTCCCCTATAGCTACCGGTCTACTTAGCTTCTTATCTCTAGATGAATTATAGGGGACGACAGCAACCCCTCTAGCTACCATACGTGTAAGCTTCTCAGGATCGACCCCCTCGAATCTAGCCGTCTCAGCTACCAGATCCGGTATAACACCTCTCTTCGCTTCGCTTACGATAGTTCCCATAGCCTAAACCTAAATAGATTAGATCAACCTATATCTCAAGATAAACCTTACCATAACCTAAAACAGGTAATCCGCTTAACAGTATAGCTTCCTATGGAAGTAATCCCTCAGGTAGACGTTACCCATCGAAGATATAGGTAGCGATCCTATCGAGTATCCGCAGATCTAGGGGGTTCGATATCGAATTATACTAGGCTTCGGTCATGCATCCGATGTACTTCGATCTGTATGGTATCTAGCTATGTAGATAACTTCGTCACCACGATAGAAATCGCGTAGAACTGCTTCTTCCCTAGCCCCTAGAACCTTCTCGTACAGTCTACGAGCGATCTCGTTCGAGGAACCTGAAGATACAAGGATAAGTTTAAGCTTAGATCTAGGTTGACGTCTCTCTAGATAGATTCTGAGATAGCTTATCGAATCCTCTATGAGTCTACGACCTACCCCTAAACCTCTGAATCCTGGATCGACTGCTATCTGCTCTAACTCCCAAACAGATTCCTCTCTAAAACCACCCTTCTCGATCCAGAGGATATACCCGACAACCCTCCCCTCAGATAACGCCACGAAGTATTGCATCCTAGGATAAGCTCTCATATTACATTCGAACCAACGTTTTACGACGTCTTCGCTACGCATACCTTTGAAAGATGATAGATATATTTTAACGATATCATCGAGGTGACCCTGCTCCATAGGTTTAACGTAAACTTCGATCGCTCTCTCCATATCGATCCCTACATCATTTTATTGTGATAATCGTAAATTTAAATCATTCTCAAAATTTAATTTAAACTTAAAATGTTTTTTCACGAATATACGGATATGCATTCAAAATAATTTTAAACTACAAAAATATTTTAAACCTTTATTAACTAGGGAAGCCTAGACTTAAACGCCTTCCAGCCTCCTACGATTATTATCTAACCCGTAATCCATATATTATGAAGGTTCCAATGCTTCTAGACTAGCTTTACATCCTCGCCGTTAATCTTCACTTTCACGGTGTTTTCCTCGCATACCCTACCGATAATCCACGCTCTATACCCTTTCTTCTCACAGAAATCCAGTATATCCTCAGCTTCGCTTTTAGGTGCGATTATACAGAAGCCTACACCCATATTGAAGGTACGATACATCTCCCTATCGCTTATACCTCCCAATTTTTGTATCAGTTTGAAGATCGATGGGGGTTCAGGCATAGAATCTAGATAGAATCCCGTTATAGCCATACGTGCTAACCTCATAAGCTTACCGAAAGCCCCCCCAGTTATATGAGCTAACCCATGCACCTCGTATCTTCTCAAAACTTCGAGAACCGGTTTAACGTAGATCTTCGTAGGCTTCAATAATTCTTCGCCTATGCTACATCCGATCTCATCTACATACCTATCGATCCCATACCTATCGATAAGAATCTTCCTAGCTAATGTTAATCCGTTCGAATGTATACCGTTGCTAGCTAATCCTACGATGTAATCTCCGATACCGATTCTATCTCCGTAGAGGACGCTACCCCTATCGACCACCCCTATACACATAGCGGCTAGATCAAATCCATATCCATCCCTAACACCTTTCACTACATCCTTCATCACAGCTGTTTCTCCACCTACTATAGCTACCCCCGCCTCCTCTGCTCCTCTAACTAACCCCTCCATAATAGGCTCTACTAGATCCTCCCTAGGCTCTTCGACTACTAAGTAATCCACTAATGCTACGGGTTCAGCTCCTACGCATATTACATCGTTTACACACATAGCCACGCAATCTATACCTATAGTATCGTACCTACCCATCATCTGGGCTATAAGAACCTTAGTACCTACCCCATCTACATGCATCGCTAACGCTTTACCTCCACCTATATCTATGAGGCCTGCATAATGTCCTATCTCCATCAACACTTTCCCCCACCTATCCTCCCTAGCCTTGAAAGTCCTCTTCGCTATCCCCGCTATACGTCTATGGATTTCAGCTATCCTATCTACATCTACACCCGCCTCCCTATAACTCCTAGGGAGACCCATAACCTCACCTAAACCTCTCGCCTGAAAGCCTCTCGTAAGCTTCTATATACCTCCTACTAACTTCTTCTATAAGTTCTCTAGGTAGATTCGGAGGCTCAGGCGTCGGCTCCCCCCTCCTCCTAGCCTCGTCTAAACGATTCCTATACCCTACCTTATCCAACCAATCTCTAACAGGTTGTTTATCGAAACTATCTTGAAAGCGACCTGGACTATAGGTAGATTTAACCCATAACCTAAACTCATCTGGACCTATGGAATCGCCTAAGATGATCCTACCGCTATATCTTCCAAACTCAATCTTCAAATCTGCGAGTATAAAACCAGCCTCCTCGGCTCTCCTCCTCATAGCTTCATATATATCTATCGATAGATCCTTTAGTCTATCGTACTCAGAGGGTGTAACCCACCCCCTAGCTATAGCGTCCCCCCTCGTTATAGGTCTATCCTTCTCCTCAAACTTAGTCGTCGGATCTAGTATCGGCTCAGGAAGTTTAGCTGCTAGTACTGGTTCTACAGGTAGGTTGACCTCCCCTCTCAGCATCCTCTCGTATAGGCTTCCATAGATATAGCCGCGAACTACAAACTCTATAGGTATCATCTCCATCCTCCTCACAACCATGAAGTTAGG
The DNA here is from genome assembly GCA_025058595.1 of Candidatus Bathyarchaeota archaeon. Taxonomy (GTDB): domain Archaea; phylum Thermoproteota; class CALKCG01; order B24; family DRYS01; genus DRYS01. The sequence goes on along the minus strand of JANXEK010000028.1, from coordinate 9,406 downwards.
AGGTTCAACCCGTAGCATGTGATGCTCGACTCCAAGCCTATCTTCAAGGTATCTAAACCAGAATGCAGCCATCCGACAGAGTACTTCACCTTTAAACGGTATGGTAGAAGGTAGTACTACGTCGAAAGCTGAAACCCTATCGGTGAAATGGAATAACAGCCTCTCGTTATCCAGGAGATATATATCCTTAACCTTCCCCCTCTTAACCAGCTCTAACTTGGAAAGATCGAATCCCACCCCTCATCACCTATTCGAAAGATCTTCTACGACTCTAGCATCCTCTTCAACCTTACGTTTAAGGTTAGCCCTATATTCTACGAGTCTCTCCCTAACATCGGATCTAGATAGACCTACTATCTCGGTTGCTAATATAGCCGCGTTAACAGGGTTATCGATGCCTACACATGCTACAGGTACACCTGGAGGGGATTGAACTGAAGATAGAAGAGCATCTAACCCGGTTAAGCTTCTACTTAGGGGTAGCGAGATTACAGGTTTAACTGTGTACGCGGCTATCAACCCTGGAAGCATAGCCGATAAACCGGCTACGGCGATGAACACCTTGACACCGCGTTCCTCAGCTTCTTCAACCAGCTTCTTCACTCTATCTGGGGAGCGGTGAGCTGAAGCTACCGTTAACCAGCATTTTACGCCAAGCTCCTTTAACATCTTGCATATAGTTTCGCCATGCTCTCTATCAGATATACTACCCAATACTACGAGGACATCTACCTCCTCCAAGCCTACGGACACCTGAAGCTTAAAGATAGGTGTGTAGTTTAAAAATTTTTTATGGCGTCTAATCTATGCTTCAGCTTATGCTAGGTGGGTATATGCATAATCTACGAGTGCTTTGAAGAGTCTCAGACAATTAACGTTCGACATCCTATCCAACCTGGTCCAGCTTGGATGCGTATACTGGTGGATATGCTTCTCAGGATGGGGCATTAAGCCTACTATATTCCCATCCATATTACATATGCCTGCTATATTATTCATAGAACCGTTAGGGTTCCATTCTCTCGATATGCTACCATATGGATCGACATACCTGAATACGATATATCCATCATCCTCGAGTACATCAAGTATACTAGGTGGAGCTATGAACCTCCCCTCCGCATGGTTTACGGGCATATAGAATATAGTCTTAGCTAAACTGTTCAAAGGTTTACAACGTGTCTCCTCGCATCTAACGTATACCCATCTATCTACGAAAAGCCCCCCCTCGTTTAGAGCTAAGGTCGCCTCCTGCCTATTGAATGCTCCGTTTAAACCTGGTAGTAATCCAGCTTTCACTAAAGCTTGAAAACCGTTGCAGATGCCCAGTATGATCTTCCCCTCAGATATAAACCTCTCGATAGGTCTTCTAAGCCTATACTTAAGCTGGCATGCAAGTATCTTCCCAGCTCCAAGATCATCCCCATAGCTAAACCCTCCAGGTATACAGAATATATGGTAGTCATCCAATCTGGTGGAATCCCTTATGAGACTATTTATATGTTTAAGATCTACATGAGATCCAGCTTCCTCGAATGCTTCTACGGTCTCCTGATCACAATTGGTACCTGGAACTCTAAGTATAAGGGTTCTCACCTTCATATTTACGTTTCACCAATTAAACGTAGATTTCCAAGCCTTCTTAAACACCCATATATCCTCCTCGTAGATCTTTCCATCCAACCCGTGTATTACGAGGCGGCTCCCGCTCGTAGTATACCCGATCTTTCTACATGGAAGCCCATAGAATATCTTCTCGAAATCATCCTCCCTCCCCCTTCTAACCTCGACTATGAACCTACTATTAGATTCTGAGAAGAGTATTTTATCATCCCTCGCTAAATCTAGTCTAGATACCTCGGATAGCCAGACCTCCACGCCTAAACCCCCGGAGAAACATGATTCAGCTAGAGCTACCGCTAATCCACCTTCAGAGCAGTCGTGGCAAGATTTCACGTATCCTAAGTCTATAGCTTCCACGATTCCATCCATAATAAGCTTAGCATTCTTTAAATCTACCGATGGGATTATACCCCCCCTAACACCTATAGTAGAGTAGTAGTATGAACCCCCCAACTCACATCTAGTATTTCCTACGATGTAGATAGGATTCCCAGGCTCCTTGAAATCCATAGTTACTGCTCTCCTTACATCCGGTATTATACCTACAGCCGTTATAAGTAGAGTACCTGGTATCGATCTATAGCTTCCATCCGGAAGCCTATACTCGTTGTAAAGGCTATCCTTACCAGATATGAACGGTGTATCGAATGCCTTAGCAGCATCATAGCATCCTTTGACGGCTTCGACTAAAGCTCCGAGAGTCTCCCCCCTCTCCGGATTCCCCCAACTGAAATTATCTAGTAGAGCTATCCTACGTCCACCTACGGCTACATTATTCCTTACGGATTCATCTACGACTGATAGAGCCATCTTGTATGGATGGCTGCTATACTTTGGGTTAACACCGCATGAAACAACGACACCTATCCAGCTATCCCTTAGAGGTTTTAGTATGCAAGCATCGCTAGGTCCATCTCCATGAATACCCACCATGGGTTTGACAACCATCCTTGCTTGTACTTCATGATCGTATTGACGGATAACCCACTCCTTACTAGCTATGTTCGGATCGCTTAGCATGTGTTTAAGTATATCCATGAGATCTTCAGGCATGGGGAAATCGGGATCCTCCTCGTGCGGTGGCTTCCAGTATGCTTTCCTCCTAACCCTAGGTATACCCTTGAAGAGGAATTCTAAATCTAGATCGCAGACAACCTCCCCATCATAATATACTTTAAGTCTCCTAGTCGAGGTGAACCTACCTATGACCGTAGCTTCACAATCCTCCTCTCCGAATATCCGCATCAACCTATCTATATTCTCCTCAGGTACAGCTAGCACCATACGTTCCTGAGATTCTGAAAGCCATATCTCCCACGGCTCGAGACCCCTATACTTCAAAGGTACTAACGATAACTCTACCTCCGCACCGATCCCCCTCGCCATCTCCCCTACAGCCGAGGATAATCCTCCTCCACCGCAATCGGTTATAGCCGAGTAGAGCGGCTCACTGTACTCATCCCTAGACCTCATTATAGCATCTAGAAGCTTCTTCTCCTCTATGGGGTTACCTATCTGTACGGATACAGCCGATACCCTCTCTGAATCCGGTGTAAGCTCTGTACTAGCGAACGTAACACCTCTAAGCCCATCCCTACCTGTCCTCCCGCCGGCCAATACTATCAAATCACCAGGCTTAGGCTTCCTCGTATACCTACTAAACGGCATTATACCTACGCATCCAGCGTAAACCAGTGGGTTACATACATATCCTTCATCAAACCCTATAGCACCACAAGCTGTAGGCACCCCCATCTTGTTGCCATAATCCCTAATACCTGCCACGGCCCCCCTCATAACCCTTCGAGGATGCATAACTCCCTGGGGGAGCAGTTCATACGGATAATCTAGAGGACCGAAAAATAGTACATCGATAGATAGTATCGGTCTCGCACCTACACCTATAACATCTCTGAAAACTCCACCAGTCCCAGTCCCAGCCCCTCCGTATGGATCTAAAGCGGTCGGATGATTATGCGTCTCGACTTTAACAGCTATAGCCCAGTCGCGTTCAAGACCTATTATCCCGGCGTTATCTTCGAAAACTACTAGGCACCATGGCTTAGCAAGCTCTCTACTCGCTTTAAATATATAGCTTTCGAGTAGGCTATCTATCACTCCATCTTCAGTCTCTATTATCCCTTTGAAGGTTTTATGATAGCAGTGTTCAGACCATGTCTGAGCGATAGTATTTAGCTCTACATCGGTAGGATCTCTACCTATACTCCTGAAATACGCCTGTATAGCTTTCATCTCGTCTAACGAGAGGGATAACATATACCGTCCACTGATATCCATAAGCTCTCTATCCGTAGCATCTCTCACAGGTATTATACCAACCCTAGCCATATCTTATCACCGATTATCACGAAGCAATCTAGATACTAATCACAGGTGTCCTTCCGAATACTCCAAGATCTACTTGGTCTCCAGGTTTAACTTTAGGATAAGGTATGATCCTTAGACCTATAGGTTTACCTTTAAGCCTACTCACCTCTGATAGATCTAGCATCATGCCTGCTAGTATTTTCTTCAGGGCTTCAGCCGGTATGACTACCATATCGACACCCGCTACACAGAAGCATGAAAGAGCTACTAAATCCCTTAGTCTAAGTATACCTTCACGTACCCTCTCCTTAAGTATATTATCCTCTGCTACAGGTAACATAATCTCGCAGAATCCTGTAGAGGTTATCTTACATCTGATAGCCGCTTCACGTATGAAACTGTTAATCTTAGAGATTGCATGTAGCGATCCGGGATTTGGTAGCGTAGTCTCAGCTAACTCTTCTATTAATAGGGCTACAGAGTCATCCATCCATGGGGATAACGAGTAATCTAATCCATAATAATCTATACCGATCCTTGAAGCTATGCATCTACCTATATATTCTGCTTCAGATAGTATTTTACAAGTGGATTCGACCATACCGATTAACCCCCCGCTCCTGTATGCATCGATTAAATCCTTAGCGTATAGTAGAGCTAGGGCAACACCTTCGTTGCGTTTTACATTCATAGATAACGGGAAGTAAGGCGTAAGGAGGCCTCCTCCTCCAAGTAGGATTCCTATTCTGGTTAACGATATAGGATCTCTATAGGAGATCTTCGATAACGCTTCTGCTACTCTACCATAATATTCTGGTGATCCAGGCTTAACCGATGTGTATACGCCTATACTGGATAGGTCTTCGAGTATCCTTGGATCGTCGGTGGATGCATCGTACACGAACCCTGAAATCATACTAACCCCGATATCTTCACACTCTTCCCTAACGATCCTAGCTATCCTCACCTCCTCTCCATCCGTATACGGATGCGATACCGATACCCTCACCCCTCTACCCCAGATAACCCCTCTAGATCTAAACTCATCTAAAGCTTCTAGGAACGATTGGACCCTATCCTCAAGATATCTTCTGATAGCCTCTAGATCCTTACCTGTTAGATCTAGGAATAGAGTTGCTGCTCTTATCTTCAAGCCTGAATCTACACCGGCGGAATTATTTTGTAATCGTGTATTATAGGGTTTGCTAAACACCTCCTAGCTATCAACTCGACTTTATCATAATCTAAGCATCCGTTAAGAACGTACAACGTGAAGGTTTCTACGTATGATAACTTATCGACACCGATAATTTTTGAAGCTTCAACCACGCTGGATGCTAGGCTATCGAATACACCCGGCTTATACCTAACCTCGATGACCCATCCATCTAGCCGTATATCGCGTTCCCCCTCCAAAAAGTAAGTGTATTCTTGAACTATAGGATCATGAAGAAGCTCTTCGCATAGTAGTTTAACATCCTCTTCACGGAGATCACCACTCAATCTAAAACCTTGAACTACCTTAACTCTCTCGACCCCCTTCACACCCATATCCTCTATCTCCCAACGCACCCTCCTACTAACTGGATCCAATACATCCTGACTATAGCTTATATAGACTCTCCAAATCTTAGATGAAACCTGCATCGTAACTATACCCCTTCATTCAAGCTTCTACCTAAAACAGTATTTCTAGGGAACCATATCTCCCTAGCCTCCCCCACCGTGAAAACAGATCCTGCAACAAGTATTACATCTTCATCTGACGAAAACTTCCTAGCTGCCATTACAGCATCTTTCACATCTTCTATCACCATAGCCTTCCTACCGTACCGCTCAGCTTCAGATGCTAAAATCCTCGGATCTAAACCTCTCCCCATAACCTTATGCCTACATGCAATAACTGTATCCGAGAAGCTGCAAAATTCTCTCATCATACTCTTATAATCCTTATCAGATGATATACTGACAACTAGGATCACCCTCTTACCTACGAATAACCTTTCGAACTCCCTTCTAAGAGTCGAAGCAGCCCTAGGATCTTTAGCACAATCCAATATGATCATAGGTTCCCGCTCGATTATCTCGAATCTACCAGGCCAGAAAGCGTTCTTTAATCCTCTTCTAATAGATTCTTCGCATACCTCGACCCCTCTCAGCGATAGAAGCTCTATAGCTCCTACAGCCGTAGCAGCGTTAATCACTTGATGCAATCCAACCATTCTTACAACTAAATCTTCATAGATCCCAGATAAACCTTTTAGATCGAATACTTCACCGTCTAACCCTGCATACTTTACGTTAAATGTCAAATCTCTGCCGACCTCCACGAGTTTAGCTTTCCTCCTCTTAGCAATCCTTTCCAACACCTTTATCGCTTCGATTTTATCGGCAGCTGTGATAGCTAAACCTTTACGCTTAATTATATCGCCCTTCTCCCTAGCTATCTTATCCACAGTATCCCCTAGTATATGCGTATGCTCTAAATCTACGTTCGTTATGACGGAGACTAGTGGATTTAGGACGTTAGTAGCGTCAAGCCGTCCTCCAAGACCAACCTCTACTACAGCTATGTCTACCTTCTCTTCTTCGAATAGCTTAAATGCTATAGCAACTGTAGCTTCGAAGAACGAAGGTCTTCCATAACGTTTACATCTACTCATCCTCTCTATATATGGTAGGACCTCCTCGCATACCTCTAAAAGCCTATCTTCGCTTACAGGCTTCCCATCTAGTACGAACCTCTCCGTGTAGCTTGATAGATGAGGCTTAGTGAACATGCCTACATGGAACCCTTCCTCTAAGAGTATTGAGGATATCATGGATACAGTAGATCCCTTTCCGTTCGTACCCCCTACTAGTATTGAATCGAATTTTTCATGTGGATTATCTAGAAGCTTAAGCAGCCTCTTTATATTTCTTAAATCAAATTTAGCTCTATCTCTTCTAAGATTGTATATATAATTTACAATGTAATCATATTTCATCATATCATACACCATAGATTAATTTACTGATATTAACCTGGATCAGCTATAATTTAAGATTTTAACATGTCTTCCCTCAATCTTTATAATCTTCTCCTGAAATATCTTTATAGCTTCGATCAACGCTTCTTGCTCCCTTCTTTGAACCTTAGCTTTAAGGGTTATCGGCGTATCATCATCGCTAACATCTACAACCTTCTGTATAAATATCGGTCCGGTGTCGACCCCCTCATCGACGAAATGTAGTGTGCACCCTGTCACCTTAACACCGTAATCTAGAACAGCTTTATGCACCTCTAAATCCATACCTCCTGCGAAGGCTGGTAGCAGGGATGGATGAATATTAAGTATTCTCCATCTGAATCTATCAATAAAAAACTTACTAAGTATTCTCATATAACCTATCAATAGTATAAGATCTATCGGCTTCCTCTTCTCAAGTTCATCTACGACTATTCTGTCATACTCTTCTCTTGAGAGACCCTTAGGATCTATGAATATAGCTTCTATACCGTTCATCCTAGCTCTCTCGAGTATGTACGCATCCCTCCTATTACTTATAACGCATACTATCTCTGCATAGAGCTCCCCACTTCTTATAGAGTCTATTATAGCTTGCAGATCCGTCCCCCTAGTCGATCCGAGGACTGCTATCCTCAGAGGCCTACCCTTAACTGGATATATGATATTCGATTCCAAGCTACATCACCCCTTGAAGCTTCATAGCTTGGAAGAGGTTATCTACAACCATAGCTACGGTTACCGGGCCTACACCACCAGGTACAGGTGTTATCATCGAAGCTTTACATGCGACCTCATCGAAATCTACGTCTCCAGCTATTCTCCCCTCAATCTTAGATATACCGACATCTACCACTACGGCTCCATCGCGTATCATCGAAGCTTTTATGAGTAACGGAACACCTGTAGCCGATATAAGTATATCCGCGTTGGAAGTATGGGATGATAGATCCTTTGTCTTAGCATGGCATATAGATATTGTCGCAAACCTATTTGTTAAAATCATCGAGAGAGGTTTACCTACAAGTATACTGTTGCTTACTATGCATATCTCTGCCCCCTCCAATTCGACACCATAGTACTCTAGTATCTTCACAACAGCTTTAGCTCCGCATGGTGATAGAACTTCATCTCCATGCATAAGCCTGCCTAGATTCGCAGGTGTTAACCCATCTACATCCTTATCAGGATCTAAAGCTGAAAATATCTTATAGGGATCGATATGCTTAGGTAGAGGTAGCTGTACCAGTATCCCGTTAATATTCGGATCGTCGTTCAAAGATTTTACGGTTTCTAGAAGATCCTCTAGATCGATCGTACTCGGCTTATGTATAACCGTAGTGTCTACACCAACCTTCTCACAATATCTAACCTTATTCCTAACAAACAACTTGGAAGCAGGCTCCTCGCCGACCATGACTATCGATAATCTAGGCTTCAAACCCCTACGGGAGAGCTCTAACGCAGTCCTCATATGCATTCTACACATCTCGTCTGCTATACACCTGCCATCCATAATCTTAGCATTGCCTGTTCTTTCCATAAATCGGAAACCTCCTACACATATCTACTACGATTTCTCTCACATTCTCTACGGTGGTTTGATCGCCATTATTCCTTATGACACGATCTACCATTCCAGCTATCTCATCCATCTCGCTTTCCCCCATCCCTCTAGCTGCCACACATGGTGTTCCAAGCCTTAAACCGCTAGTAATATATGGAGGTTTATCATCGTATGGTATAAGATTCCTATTGACATATATCCATGCCTTCTCTAGTATTCTTTGAGCTTTAAGCCCAGTCATACCTCTAGTCCTAAGATCTACTAATAATAGGTGACTATCCGTCCCGCCGCTAACGATCCTATAGCCTCTATCCGATAAGCTTGAAGCCAGAGCTTTAGCATCCCTTACTATCAGACGTTGATATTCTTTAAATTCCTCCGTAGTCGCTAACTTAAAGCATACAGCTTTAGCCGCGATTACATGCATCAAAGGCCCGCTTTGCGTACCAGGGAATACTGCTCTATCTATAGCTTCGCTCCACTCCTTACGGCAAAGTATAAACCCGCCTCTAGGCCCTCTCAATGTCTTCTGCGTAGTAGATGTAACGAAATCCGCATACGGTACCGGGTTCATATGGATCCCAGCTACTATGAGCCCGGCGATATGCGCCATATCAACCATGAATAACGCTCCTACCTTATCGCATATCTCTCTAAACCTTTTGAAATCTATCTCCCTAGGGTATGCGCTTGCTCCTGCTATGATAAGCTTAGGCTTGTACTCCACAGCAATCCTTTCTATATCATCGTAATCTAAAACTTCTGTATCCTTATCTACACCGTAGAATGCAAACTTATAGAAAACTCCTGAAAAGTTTATAGGGCTTCCATGAGTCAGGTGACCTCCATGTGCTATATCCATAGCTAAGACCCTATCGCC
>JANXEK010000027.1:3085-20369 GCA_025058595.1 Candidatus Bathyarchaeota archaeon | reverse complement strand
GCCTGCTCCTCCCTCACCCCCTTAATCTCCTCATCATGCCTCCTGAAACCCTCCAACATATCCTGTCGAAGCCTAGCCTGCTCCTCCCTCAACCCTCTAATCTCGCTCCACACCTTCGATATCTCACCCCATACCCTAGCCTGCTCTTCAGCTAACATATCAAGCCTCTTAAGAACCTCAGATAAACCTAGATACCCTGCAACCGTATACCTAAACTCTACATCCTTCTCTAGTAGCTCTAGAAACTCTTTTTTTAGGCGGGTTAGCTTAGATGATTCCTCCATAAAGCTCTATCCCCTGGGTATAGATTGAAGCGTGGCGGTATACAAATATTTCTCCACCCCACCCATACGATACCTTTGTTAGGCTTACCTAGAGTGGTTTAAGCTACCGGCTTCTCCCTTATACTCTAATCCTAGGATCCTGAACTTCCTATATGACGATATCGATAGGAGCGTCGCCGATAGTATGGATAGAGATATGATCGTAGGATCGAGCCTAATCCCCCATGGGGTATAGTTTAGGATTAAACCTACTAGCGGTACTATAGCTAAGCTCAACCCTACGGATAACGCTAGCCTCTCCAACGGTGATAGATCCCTGCTTCTAGGGTATAACGCTTCTATCAGAGAGTATCCAGGTATGAATAGCACGAATATGGAGCCTAGCATAATCCTCGATATAGCTGCTACCTGGGATAGGTTTGACGTGTATATGGATACTATGCATAGTATCATCAGGGTTGAAGCCGTGATCGAGCCTAGATTATACCTCGAGAAGGTGAAGCTTAGAAAGCTTCTAGGCGGATCTGGATCTATGAGTTTCAAGCATCCGATCCTGTTAAGCTTATAGACCGTCTTAGCTATCATACTAGGCTTATAACTGACGACTAGATTCGATAGGATCTCCCCCAACATGCATCCATCCGATCTTCTAACCCTATCCCTGATAACCTTATCTAAGCCTTCAAGCTTCGAACCCTCTTCTACGCATACCATCCTCCAATCTCTATGAAGCTTAACCCACCATAACCAAACCCTATCCTTAACGTATAGGAAGCCGAAGACTATAGCCGAAGCTACGGCTATACATGCTACGATCGAGTATATCATCCTCATCCTACTACGCTCTAACCCTATCCTGGAGATCTCAGGCTCCATAGATAGGATCCTATCGATCATACGATCGGCTTCAACCTCATCGCCCATCTCTGCGAGCTTTAGAGCTTCGTTCAGTAATCCAACCATAACCGCGATATCTCCACCCGATTCCTCAGCCCTCCTCACAGATCTATAGCCTTCTACGAGTCTATCCTCGATATACCTGCTTAAGATGACTCCTTCGACAGGTTTAGGAGACTCTACGAAGGGTATACTGGATACGTTGAGCCATAGCTGGTTCCATATACCCTTGTAAGCGAAGCCTCCGATAGATTCGTTGAAAACCCACATCTCGAATATAAGCCTAGATCTAACCATAGGCTCGTATAGGGTTATCCAGATAGGTATTATCCGGGAGGAGTTATGCTGTAGGATAACCCTAACCTCTAGGATAGGATCTACAGGTATCGGAGGGGTTACGTTGGATCCAGGTATATGCTTAACTAGGATCTTATAGAACATAGCCCTACCCTCATGGTTCCCTACGTAGACGTTTAGCGGGAACGGTCGACCTACTAAAACCTCCCTAGGGTAATCACCTATCTTACCCTTAGATCCTAGGATCCCAAGCTCTGAGAACGGTTCTACAACCCTACCATAGTTTATGGTGTAAGCTACGGCGAATACAGCTGAAACCACTAGTATAGCGGCTAGTACCGCTAGAACCTCCTCATCTAGTATCCAGCTCATAGCGTCAACCGCTCCATTCCCAGGTATGTATACCGATGTATGGATGGTATAGGGTTGATCAAACCCTCCTACAAAGTTAGATCATACCCTATACATATAGGTTCCCACTAGAAATTTTTAAGCATAAACCTAGCTATAGATGGGTTGTAGGTTAGAGGATTAGGTGATGGATAGATTCAACCTTGCAGGTCTATGTATAGCTCTATCGGGTTTGATATTCGCTTCTCTATCCTACGTTATACTATCCAATACGCCTCTAACCGCTCTAGGTATATCGGCTGCGATACTAGGTTTCTCCATAGCTATAACGCCTATAAGCCCTATACCGCCTAAAGCTGTGAGATCCATGTTGGAGGAGGTTCTAGCTTCTAGCGAGCTTATACTAGAATGGCTTAACGTAGGATCTAGAGGATACTATAGGGTGTGCGACGATCGTAGGATCTACGTATACATACCTCTATCCGGTGGGGGTCCTCCTAGTGTAGCTAAGCCTAGAGGGTTGATATTCGAGGATGGAGGGTATAGTTATCTAGCGTTACCGAGCCCTGTATCAGGATTGATAGATCTCGATGTTACCGGTAGAATCGAATCCACGTTGGAGTATATACTCGTGGATCTAACGGAGCTATGCGAATCTGTATCGGTCGTAGAGGCTGGCTTAGGATATACGGTGGAGTTTAGGAAGCCTAGATCTCCTAAGCCTCCAGGTAGGGTTGGTAGGGTTCTAGGATCCCTAGAAGCGTGTATAGCTGCATCTACGATAGCTTTAGCTACAGGTAGACCTGTATCTGTAGCTTCGGAGGAGGATTCCGATGGTAGAAGGATAGCTTTCATAGAGGTGTATAGGTGATGGATAGAAGTGTAGCTTTCAACATATCTTTAGCTATCCTCATGGCTCTAACCGTATCTACGCTATCAGCTCTACGAGAGTATAGGCTAGACGTATACGTATCGATGTATACGTTGGAATACTATGTATGCCTAGCTATATTCAGACCTAGGAGGAGGATACGCTTCGATCCTATAGCTTTAACCCTCCTAGCGCTATTCTCTACGATAGTAGCTTTCAGGGTTATGGAGGTTCTAGGCTATGCGCTCCTATCGTAGGATCCCAGCCTACCTATCCCTAGCTATCCTAGCTTTCGTATACGTAAACTGTTCGAGCCTAGGTATACCTAGACATGTAGATCTATCGGAGGTATCCGAGGAGAAGCCTCCGCCGCTACTACTCCTCAACCTATACATGGATATAGTGAGGCTATTATTCGTAGAGGATTTCGATTCGGCTATCAAGAGTATAGCCGAATCCTACGCTATCTATATGCCCGGCGATCTGAGATACGTATACTTTAGGTTCAACGAGCTACTCGAAGATCTAACCCGTAAGCTTAACAGGACATACATCCTTACGGCTCTAGCTGAGGATAGGGTTAGGATAGGTGATAGGGGCGGTGCTAGGCTGGCGATCGATGATGGGCTCCGCTCGATCGGGGAGGCTAACATAACGTATATGGAGCTCTACAGAGCTTCCGTAGAGTTATCTAGGAGGATCGGTGTATCTATCTATAAGGGTATAGAGGGTTTAGAGGATAGGATAAGATACTACTACGATAGGCTTAGATCGATACTAGAAGCGTTAGAGGTTATGGTGGAAGCTAAGCCTACATCGATAACGCTTATACTATCTAGCATGGAGGCTTGGGTTGGATCCACGGTTAAAGCTACAGGTATCCTAGCGGCTGAGGGGGAGGGGCCTCTACCGGGTAGGGAGATCGAGATTAGGCTGGCAGGATACAGCTATAAGGTTAGGACGGGTGTTACAGGGTTGTTCACATACGAGTTTAGGGTACCGTACGTATACGTCGATGAAGTCGATGTATACGCATCTTACGATCCTAAGGGTGGGGATCTAGGATTATACCTACCGTCTAGATCGAACGTAGAGAGGTTGAGGATACTCTACATGAAGCCTAGACTCGCCTTGTACGTGGATAGGGCTAGGCTTGAGCCTACGGATATATTCAAGGTGTACGGAAGTATAGAGCCTGGAAGCCTCGAGGTGTACGTAGAGTTTCTATCTAGGCGTGTAGAACCTGTGAGGGGGGTTGACGGAGGCTTCGAGGCAACCCTATCGATACCGTCGACTATAGCTGAGGGTGTGTACCGTGTAGTAGCCGTTTCGGAGGCTGAAGGGGTTTATGGACCTGTATCGAGGTATGTAGAGGTTGAGGTTTCGCGTAGACCTGTAAGCTTAGAGTTATCGGCTCCAGGTATAGCTCTAGCAGGATCGACCGTAACCGTTTATGGGAGGATAACCTATATGGATGCACCGGTCGAAGCCTCTGTAGATGTATCGTCGCATTGGGTATCGGAGACTCTGGAAGCTGTAGGATCGTTAGAGCTAAACCTATACATACCCTTAACCATTACTACAGGCTCGTATAGGATCGAATACTCTATACGCCCCTATGATCCTAGGTTTAGAGGGTTATCCACCTATACAGATCTATACATCGTTAACCCTATAACTCTACCCATACCCCTGATCGTAGCTGGCATAGTTTTAGGCTATTTAGCTTCAGGGTTCGCGGAGCGTAGATCTGAGGCTTCGATTCTAGCTGAATCTAAGCGTATAGTCGAGGGTATAGCTAGAGAGGCAGGTGAGGTTGAGCCTAGGATAGGTATAGCTGGTTTATACGCTGAAGCTGTAGAGATCGTAGAAGCGTATACAGGTGTGGAAGCTAAGCCAAGCTATACGGCTAGAGAGTATCTATCTATGGTTTCAGGTATCCTAGGAGATGCTGGGGAGCTGTTCAAACGTATAACGTTCATCCACGAGGCTACCGTCTACGGAGGATGCGAAGCGGATCTAGGTGAAGCTTCCAAGCTTCTAGATAAGCTTAGAGAGATGATAGGGGGTGTTATGGCTGGCTAGAAGGATCGTCGTCCTAAGCATCCTAGCCGGGTTCCTAGTATTCCTATCCGTAGCATACGTTATGCCTCCGATCGATGATCTCGATCCAGGTAATCCTTTCTGGAACGGGCTATCTAGATTCTACGAGATCCTAGATGCTAGACCTATAGATGATCTAAGGATCCTCGGTATAGCTGATCCGGGGATCTCTACCCTAGTCGTCGTAGGACCGTCTAGAGGCTTCGATGGATACGAGGTTGAAGCTGTAAGGAGGTTCGTATCCTCCGGCGGTATGCTACTAGTGCTAGATGATTTCGGTTATGCGAATACGCTTCTAGAAGGGCTTAACCTTAGATTCAGGTTTAACGGGTCACTACTACTAGATCCGCTATTCATGGAGAGGTGTAGGATAGCTCCTAAGATCAGAGATGTAAGGTTGGAGGGGTTCGAATCTACGGAGGGTGTTAGGTTGAATTATGCTACCGTAATCGATGGTGACGGATTCGATATCTTAGCATACTCTAGCTTCTTCAGCTTCCTAGATCTAGATTACGATCTATCTTGGAGTAGCGGTGAGCCTCTAGGCCCATTCCCGGTAGCAGTATCGGTTAGGATGGGTTCTGGTTTGATCGTAGCGGTATCGGATTCCAGTATATTCATAAACTCTATGCTCGGCTACGATGGGAATTCTAGGCTTCTATACAGGTTGCTATCCGGTAGGATGGTCTACATCGATCTATCTCATAGGGTTCCAAGCATCCATGCTAACCTGAAGTATAGCTTGAAAATCATCTTAGGCTTCCTATCCATACCGGAGTCTAGGTATCTAGTTCTAGCGATCCTAGTCTACGCTATATTCAAGGTTAGGATACGCTTCGTTAGGGTTCGAAGCCGGGTTGAGGAATCGTTAAATAGGCATCCTAGTTGGGATAGAAGTATAATCGAGAGGATTAGGGAGGATCTAGGTTGGAGGCTTCGATAGATATAGTCGAAGCTATAATGGGTGAGCTATCTAAAGCCGTCGTAGGTATGGTAGATGTTAAGAGGGCTCTCCTAGTAGCGGTGCTATCGGGCGGCCATATACTCTTAGAGGGGCCTCCGGGTGTAGGTAAGACTCTACTAGCTAAATGCTTCGCTAAGGTTATAGGTGGGAGCTTTAGGAGGGTTCAGATGACCCCAGATCTTCTCCCCGCAGATATAATCGGGACTATCTACTACGATATATCTACATCCAAGTGGAGGGTTAAGTATGGGCCTATATTCGCTAACATAATCCTCGTAGATGAGCTTAATAGAGCTCCACCTAAAACCCAATCTGCTCTACTGGAAGCTATGCAGGAGGAGCAGGTTACGATAGAGGGTGAGAGTATACCGCTGCCTAGACCTTTCCTAGTCTTAGCGACTCAGATATCCTACGGAGCATCTGGTACGTATCAGCTTACAGAGGTTCAGATAGATCGGTTTGCGTATAGCGTTCAGCTAGGCTACCCTGATAGGAGGGAGGAGGAGGAGGTCGTATCTAGGATAGACTATATAGAGGATGTAGGTGTTAAGGCTACTGAGCCTAAGCTTGAAACCGTAGCTTCGCCTGAGGATATAGCTAGGCTTGTAAGCGAGGTTAGAAAGGTGTATGTATCTGAAGCTGTTAGGAGGTATATACTGGATATAGTGTGGAGGCTTAGGGGTATGGAGGAGCTTATCTACGGTCCAAGCCCTAGAGCATCGATATGGATGTATAAGGGTAGTAGGGTTCTAGCTTTCATCGATGGTAGAAGCTACGTTATACCGGATGATGTTAAGCTTCTAGCCCCGATGGTGCTATCCCATAGGGTTAGGGTTAAACCTGAGTATGAAGTCGAAGGGTTAACACCTAGATCCATAGTAGATAGGGTTCTAAGCGAAGTCGAGGTTCCTAAATCTTGAAACCTACGAATAGAGGTTTAAGGTTCATAGCTGTTCTCGCTGTAATCGCATCTGTATCGATCGTAACTTTCGATCCTATACTGGCATCCATATCGATCGCGGCTGCTACGGCTATAATCTACGAAGCGGTAGGTTTAACGTTATCTGCTAGGAGGCTTCGTTACGCATCGGTGGAGCCTAGAAGCTTATCCCTAAGGTTGAGAGCTGGGGAGAGACGTGAATTCGATGCTAGGATAAGGTTGGAGCGTAGATCGATTCTACCCGTAGAGTATAGCTTCGATTACGGGTGGATATCTATCGTCGGTGTGGATACTCTGGATGGGTCTATAAGGGTTAGGGTTGAACCTATGTTAGCTGGATCCTACAGGGTTTCGAAGATTAAAGCTAGGATGCAAGGTAGGTTCAACCTTATGGAGGTATACGTGTATATACCTCTAGATATAGAGGTTAGGGTCTACCCTAGGGTTCTACCTTTCATAATCGAAGCTCTAAGGCTTCTAGAGGTAGGTGTAGCAGGGTTTATAGGTGTTCAGCCTGGTAGGAGGCGTGGCTATGGTACGGATTACCTGGAGTCTAGGGAGTATATCCCGGGGGATCCGGTTAGGTTTATAGATTGGAAGGCTACGGCTAGGTTATCGAAGCTTATGGTTAAAGAGTATCTGGAGGATGTAGCTGGAGGGATCCATATAGTATACGATACGAATGTGTTAGGAGGTGTGACTGGCGATGAAGCCTCCAGCCTACTACTATCTACGATTATAGGTTTAACGAGCGAAGCTCCACCCTTAACGTTAACTGTTAAGAACGGATACGAGATCCTAGCTAGATCTATATCTGGTGATCCTATAGATGCTCTTAGGATCTCTCTACGCTTCATCCTAAGCTTCGTAGAATCTATGGGTTGGGATATCTACGAGTATCTAGAGCCTTTAGGCTATAGGAGCTTGATGGATGTAGCTAGGAGGCACGGCTTAGATGGTTTGATCGAAGCTTTAAGGGTTAGGGCTAGAGGTATGGATCGATCCATACCCTATACCGGATCGACTGGTAGGATAATCTATGTAGGTGTATCTGTATGCGATTCTAGGTATATCGTAGATCTAGCTGAAGAGGCTTCTACGAGGGGTTTGGATATGACCGTGTTAACCCCTGGTAAGCCTTGGATGGATGCTGGAAGCTTGGAGGAGGCTTATAGGATATATAGGTCGCATAGAGCGATCCTATCCGCTCTTAGGAGGCTAGGTGTTAGGATTCATGTTAAACCTTTACGGTAAAGGTTTTATAATCTACCGGGATCCACGATGATATTATGCTAGGTTATGTATAGCCTTATAGCTAGGATGATGCTTAGGAGGGGTGAGACACTCCTATACATACTATCCATAGCTCTACTCGTAGCTCTACCTATAGCTACGGTATCCATATCCAATTCTTTAAGGGTGTATCTGGGACGTATACCTGGTAAGTTCGATGTAGGGGGTTTATACCTTGTGATGAGGGGTGGGGTGCCGTCTGATAGTATCCTAGATCCGGGTGTGATCGATACCCTTAGAAGGTTCGATCCTATAGAGTGTATGTCTGCCGGGAGGATCGTAGACGATGCTATACTATCCATCTACGATGAGAGTCGTATGGTTCGTTTAAGGTTTGTAGACGATGTTAGAAGCTATCTGAAGCTTATAGGTTGTAGGGTTGATGGTAGGATCCCGGTTTACAGCTGTGAGGTTCTGGTAGGTTTATCTCTAGCCGAATCGTATCCCCTGAAGCCTGGCGATGCGGTTAAGCTTACCGTAGGATCTCTAAGTATAGATGCGACGGTAGCCGGTTTAGCTATATCTAGATCCCAGAGCGATTACGAGGTGATAGCTTCCATCGATATGGCTAAGCTTCTAGGCTTCTACGGATTCTCTATAGTGGAATTCAGGTTTAAACCAGGCGTCGATGTGGATAGCATCCTCTCGGAGCTATCTAGGATCCTACCGGTTGATACTAGGATCTACGGCACCCGTAGGGTTATGGGGTTCACCTATACGGTTGGTAGGCAGCTGGCTGAGTTCGTATACGCTTGGATCACACCCGTATACCTAGTGTTAACGGTATCATCCTATATATCCTCCATGAATCTGATCTATGGATGTAGCTATGAGCTATCTATGTTGAAAGCTTTAGGTGCTAGGAGGATCGTCGTAGCTCTCTCGATAGTAGCCTACGTAGCTTTAACATCTATACTAGGATCGATTGTAGGTCTATCCATAGGTTTAACAGGTGTACAGGTAGCTTCGAAGATTCTAGGATGGATGGATCCATCCGTATCTCTAACGCCATCTCTAGACGTATACGATGCTACCGTTATACTATCCATATCGATAGCCGTCTCTATACTAGGATCTACACCGCATATACTTAGGGGTTGGGATAGGATCGTCGAGGGGTCTATATGAAAGCTCTAAGGTTTAGAAGCTTCATACATCTCAGGTGGGAGCCTATAGCGACTTTTATACTAGTCGTCGCATCAGTATCGATGCTATCTACGGCTACCGCTACGATACTACAGGGATTCTATAGATGTTTCAGAGGGTATCTAGGTGGGGGTGAAGGTATAATCGCTCTATACGATATGGGTAGTAGTACCCCGTTTACAGGCTTAGTATCCTCTAGGATAGCCGATTATCTCGCATCTATAGATGGGGTGTTAGCCTTCAGCATGGAAATCCTAGCTCCATGCATAGTTTACGGTGAACCTATGATAGCTAGAGGTGTATATCTAGATGATTTCTTGAAGCTTACAGGTATCGATATCATCGACGGATGTATACCTAGCTCAGATGATCTCAGGTATGCTTTGATCGGTTTTAGAGCTGCATCCAGATTGAGGGTTGAACCTGGTGTTAAACTACTAGTTCTAGGAGTGTTATCGGATAGATATGTAGAGGTTAAGGTCGAAGCTGTATACCGTTCGGATACAGCTCTAGATGATGAGATAATCGTACCTATACACGTCGGTAGATGGATTAGAGGCGTCGGAGATGGATCCGTAACCCTATTCAGGGTTAAGATCGATGAATCTAAGCTAAGCTTAGGGAAGCTTACCGAGGAGCTATCCTCTAGGATAGATGTCGAGGATAAGCCTCCCCATAGCGGATCCCTTGAACCCCCTAAGCATCCTACACCTATATACGGCTATATACCTACGACTTCAGGTTTAATCGGTGTTTCGACTATCGAGAGGTATATGGAGAGGTATATGGAACCCTATGGTTTAACAGGATGGTCTATAACCCTTCTATCCGTATCCACCGTGATATTCGCATCGCTAACGATCGTAGCAGCCTTCAGGATGATGATCGAGAGGCATAGAGCTGAGCTAACGATATTCAGGTTCCTAGGATTATCTAGGCGGGATCTTAAGATCGGTATACTCCTTAAGCTTACGCCGTGTATACTGCTATCGTCGCTGATAGGTTTCGCTTCTGGTTTAGCTTTAGTAGAAGTTTTAGAATTCTACGGGCTACTCAGGATCCTATCATATACGGTATCTGCAGGGTTCTATCCGGCTACGCTACCGGTATCTATAGCTTCTACGATGCTACTAGCGATACTCTCTATAGCTTGGAGTGATGCAGCGTGAGGAGGCTACTATCTATACTTATACCTTTAACCCTAGCTCTAACGCTTAGATTGTATCCTACGCTATCTTCCGGGCTACCCTTCTCTACGGATGCTTGGCCTATACTGAGGAACACCGAGCTTCTATCGAAGCTTACACCCGTAGATCTAGGCGACGAGAAGGTGTTCGACGGTTATAATAGCTATTGGCCTGCGAACACTATATTCGGCGTTATCCTATCACGTATATCAGGTCTAGATACCATACATTCTATGAGTTTAGGGGTACCGTTATCATCGGCTCTAGCTATACCTATATTCTACGCTCTACTAGAAGCTCTAACAGGGGATCGAAGCCTAGCTTTGACGGCTTCGATCATACTAGCCTCCTCCTACCCATACTCCATCCTCACAGCCGGTGTGACTAAGGAGACTTATGCTAGCCCTATCTATATACTCCTAATCCTCGTATACCTCTACAGACGTGGAAGCCTGTATGCTAGGCTTATACTCGTAGCGTTATCATCGCTAGCTCTAGCTTCAGCGCATCATCTAACATCGATAGTATCCCTAACGATCCTATCGTGTATATCTATAGCGGAGCTCTACGAGTGGGTGGTCGGAGGAGTGTATCCTAGGCTTGAGAGGCCCGTGTATACCATGGTATACGCGGCTATACTGGGATTATACTTCTGGCTTTACGCTTATAGAGGGGTTAGGATCGAGATATCTTTCGGCGATATAGCTTCAGCCGTTTCATACCAGATCGTAGCTTTAACGTTTTCGCTATACGTATACCGTAGACCCATATTAGGCTACCGTATGGGTGCGGCAGCTCTATCCACCGTCGCGGCGATGGTAACCGCTCTAGCAGCCTTCATACCTACGGTTAAACAGATAACACCCGGACTACCTAGACTACCTAGATACTACATCGTATACGCTATACCGTTCATAACGGCTTCGCAGATAGCGGTGATAGGATTCCGCTACACCCGGAGATATACCTGGCGTATTATACCGTTGCTATGGCTATCATCTATAATAGGTTTGGAGGCTTACTCTATATTCGGCGGGCATCCTATAGGATCGACCCTAGCCTATAGGATGCTAAACTTTCTATGGCCACCCCTCTCTATACTCGTAGCTTCAGGTTTGGAAGCTGTGTATAGGTCGATCTATGATGCGAAGTCTAGATCTGCGGCGGCGAAAGCTGCGATCGCAGCTTACATGATCATACTGGTATCCTCGAATCTATACGACTACTATGCATCGATAAATCTAAGGGAGCGCTACATGGGATACTTCTGGCTCTATACGCCGTACGAGTATAGCTCTATACGCTATCTAGACTCAAGTATAGGTGAGCTACCGATCTCATGCGATGTTAAGATGAGCTACTTAGCGGGGGGGTATCTAGGTATAGATGTAGATACGATACAAGGCTTTAGATATCTTTCGGGTTTATCCAACGTTAAACCTAAAACCCTACTGGTATACAGGGATATGCTCTCTATAGGATACATACTATACGGCGGCTACAGCGTATATCTAGGTGGATCCGCGCTTGGTAGACTAGAATCTTTAAGCATGGTATACTCTAACCGGGAGGCGTGGATCTACGTCCCGTAGCATTGTAGCTGAGCTTATAGATGTATGGAAGATGTACGGGAGGCTAGAAATCCTTAGAGGTGTATGTTTAGAGGTCCGTGAAGGCGACTTCATATCTATAAGGGGTAAATCCGGTGTAGGTAAGACTACACTCCTAAAGCTTCTAGGATTACTGGAGGAGCCGGATAGAGGTAGGGTGATTGTTTTCGGTAGAGACTATGAATCTCTAAGCGATAGGGAGAGATCGGATATCAGACTGCATCGTATAGGCTTCGTATACCAGTTCTTCAACCTGATAGCATCGCTAACGGTCCTAGAGAACGTAGAGCTACCGCTAGCTCTAGCAGGAGTAGGTAGGGGGGAGAGGAGAGCTAGAGCTATAGAGCTTCTAGATCGATTCGATCTAACGCATCTAGCCTACCGTATGCCCTCCACCCTAAGCGGAGGAGAGAAGCAGCGTATAGCTATAGTAAGAGCTCTAGCTAACAACCCTAAGCTTATACTAGCAGATGAACCTACCTCAAGCTTAGACGAGGAGAATACTAGACTGGTCTTAAACCTACTCGAAGATGCGAATAGGATGGGGGCAGCTATAGTGATAACCACTACGGATCTAAGCGAGAGGATACCATCCGATAGAGACTACGTGCTTAGGGATGGAACGCTGAAATCGATCGGATAACCTAGCTGTATAGCAACCTTTACAGCCGTCTAGATTCTGTGGAGGGTATACCGTATAGCTCTCTACACGTTCCCATACCATCCCCAGCTAAGCTTACATCTAGATATGGATTATCCACGATAAAGCTATCTGTGATGGAGCGATATCCTTAGACTAAGCTAGCTCGATTAGACTCGATAATATCTTCAGACCCCTCTCCGCGAAGTATCTATCTACGAGTGAACGCATGCTGGAGGCTCTAGAAAGCTCGGTGCGATCCGATAGCCCTTCTCGATATCTACATACCTATCCGTCGATAGGCTTCGGCTAGCGGTGAGTAGACTGTAAGCCTTAACCTGAACCTCCTGGATCCCTCCTACCGATAACCCTGCATCTATACTATCGTAGGATCGATGTAGAGGTATACCGTTCATACCATAGTATCTTGTAATCCCCGCTCTAACTAGCTCATCGAAGGTATGCGCGTAGTATGCATAGTCTATCTGAAGCCTCCTCAAACTATCCTCAACCTGCTATATCGTATGCTTCCTACTAAGCCTAGAGTGGTTCAGCTTAGGAGGAATACATCCACCAACCCTAGTAGCTAGGATCAGCTCCTCTCTATCTAGTTTGAGCCTTCTAGCAGCTAAACCTACGATCCTCTCAGAAAGCTACATCGACATCGTAATTAAAGCTCTAAGTGTAGCTGTATAACCTCTTCTAGGGATCTACACAGAGCCTCTATATTCTCCAACGATACATCCGGGTATACATCTGCTACGAATATCAACCCTCCATCCCTAGATGCTAGGATCCTCACAGACCTCTCTAGATGAGATCCTATATCCGACGGGCTTCCGAAAGGTAGGAGCTTCTGTCTATCTATATCTAGGGCTACGCATACCCTACCCCTACATATCCTAGCGATGTTATCGAGACCGTTAACCCTATCCTGTATGTTGAGGGTGGAAACACCTGATTCTACCAGTAGATCCATAACCTCTACTACATGTCCATCGCTATGTAGATAGACACGTATACCTTTATCTCTTAGAAAACCGAATATCCTACGATAGCTAGGATATACGAGACGCCTAAACTTCTCAGGACTTATAGGCATCCTATACTGCATACCCAGATCGTCGCCGAAGTATACTATATCAGGCTTCAACCTAGCTACACGGTTAGCTAGCTCCATATAGTACTCTTCGAGTATACCTATAAGCTCGTATAGCCTCCCATCCTCTACGGCTATATCCTTCATAAGCTCCTGGAACCCCCTCAGATAGTATAGCCTCTGGAAGAAGAATCCATGAGGCATATGGATCGATACAAGCCTACCATCCATCCTAGCCGATCGCACCGAATCCTCTATACGATCCCACGGCGTCGTCGGACCGCCCTCCACAGGTATACCTTCATCAGGATCCGGTGGTGAGAAATCCTTCAACCCACCCCAATCCCTAAGCGGATGCTCTACAACCTGACCTTGGAGGCCGTCGGCTAGGAATAGCCATACACAACCCCAAGGATCTACAAACCTATTACCCCTACGTCTTAAACCGAAATCATCGAATTTGACGGAGCCCCTCTTGAATTCTGGGAATATCAAAGGATGCCTAGCTACGATATCTTCAAGCTTCTCCCTATACTTACTCCACGTAGCTTGACTGAAGCCTATCGAGCATGGAATCCACCATGGCCTACGCATATCTACGCTACGTAGATAATTCTCCCTAGATATCCTGGGATCCTTAACGTAATCTAGGAGTTCGATCCTAGTAGACATAGTTAACCGCTAACCCTAACACCTTCCAAAGCTACGGCTGGAGCTACCGATGATCTTAGAGGCGTTATATCCCTACCTACTAGGAGGAGGTTTCTACCGAATGCTTCGTAGAAATCAGCCGTTACTACAGCGCCTTTAACGGGCTCTGCTAGCTCCCCGCCGCGTATCCTGTATGCGTGTGTAACGGTAGCCTGCATCAAGCCTGAGATAGGGTTGGATAGCCATTCTCCTATAGTCGAGACTATGTAGTATCCCTCTCCAACCTCGCTTACCATATCGTCTAGAGATGAATCTCCAGGTTTAAGGACTAGCATATTAGGTGATGGTCTAGGTGTGGAGGATAAGCTTCTCCAAGCGTTACCGGTAGACTCTCTACCATCTATGTAGGCTGTGTAGGTATCGTAGACGAAGCTTCTAAGTATACCCTTATCTATCAAAGTATTGTTCCTTGTAGCTATACCTTCATCGTCGAAGCTTCTAGCTCCGATCCATCTACCTATAGCTCCCTCATCGACTATCGTAACCTTCTCTGAAAGTATACTCTGACCTATCCTACCAGCTAGGGGGGATCTACCCTTCTGGACGGCTTCAGCCGATAAAGGCTGGGATAACATAACATCTATCATCGAGCATACGACCTCGGGGTGTAGTACGATTTTAGCTATCCCCTCCTCCATACGTTTAGCTCCTAGGAATCTAGGAGCTTCAGATCCAGCTTCGACACCTAGAGCTCTAGCGTTCAATTCATCTATCGAACGGCATATCTTGAATCTAGTGAAAGTCACGGATCCGCTTAGCTCCTCAGCTTTAGCCGTCACGTATAGATCGGCTATAGTCTCCATCCTAGATACGGCTTGGCTATAGCTATTAGCTACCGCAACCTCCCTTACAGCTACCTCGAACCCTCCACGTACAGGTTTAGATATACTCGAACCTTCAGATACACCCTGCATAGCTTCCAAAGCTATCTCTACAGCATCCTCAGAGCTTATACCAGCGGTTTTAGAGCAGAAACATCCTTCCACACTAGATGTAGAGATACTCCTAGGTAGGGATACCCACTTCTCATCTTCAGGCGTAGTTCTAGCTATAGCTACAGCAGATTTCAAGGCATCTTCTAAACCCTCCCTAGATACATCCTCTACACCTACTACGGCAACCCTCCTACCTAAAGCAACCCTAATACCATAGCCAGAGGTAGAGTTCACCGTTACAGATTCCAACCTATCCGCGAACCTAACGGTTATAACCCTAACCTTCCTAAAATACACCTCAGCTTCGGATGCACCTAAAGCTTCAGCTCTAGCTACTATACCCTCCAAGCCTAGCATAGCCTAACCACCACCGACCGATATACTCTTAACCCTAACGTGAGGCCCTCCACCCCCAACCCTAACCATCTGCCCATCCTTACCGCATCCGCCGAAAACGGATGTCTCTACAGATAGATCGCACCCTACAGCTTCCACACCCTTCAAAGTTTCCAGTATCAAACCTGATACCACCGTACCCCTCGTAAGCTCTGCAAGCTCACCCCTCCTAATCATATACGATGGACCTACTGAGAATGTGAACGCACCTGTACCGGGATCAACCTGTCCACCACCCGCACCCATACCCCTAAGATATATACCTTCATCTATATCTTCTAGAAGCTCCTCGAAGCTGTGACTCCCAGGCTTCATATAGAGGTTCGTCTGCCTAACTATGGGCTGGCTATGAAAGTCTTGAGCTCTACCGTTACCTGTAAGATCGAGTTTAAGCTTAGATGCTGAAGCTAGATGGGTTAGGAAGCCCTTCAACACACCGTTATCTACTATGGCTATAGGCTTCTTCTCGACGCCTTCATCATCGTACGGTATATAGTATCCACCCTCGATTAACCCATCATCGACTATACTCACGTACGGTGAAGCTACTATCTCGCCAAGCCTACCTGCTAGTATAGATGAACCTGAAGCTACCAGATCCCCTTCTACGGCATGACCGAAAGCTTCATGTATAACTAAGCCTATAAGCTGAGGATCCACCACAGCCCTATATACGCCCGCTTTAGGTGTAGGAGCCTTAACAGCTTCGACAGCAAGCCTACTTATACCGCGGGTATAATCGCACCAATCCGTATCCGATATGAACTCCCATCCTGAAACCCTAGATCTGCTATCGTAGACCCTCTCAAGCTTACCAGCTTCGTATGCTACGCTCATATGACCTAAACCTACCAGGAAGCATTCAACCTCAACCTCGCATCCATCCGTAGATACTATAAGCCTACGATCATACTGTATGCCGAGCCTAGTCGATGTGGATTTAACACCGTCAAGCATAGATTCACGGTTAGCAGACAATACTACGCTAACCTTATCCTCAGGTGTAGGATCTAACGGGTTCTCTGAAAAGCTCGATCTAACCCTAGCCTTGAGGGGGTTCTTCGCCGATAGCTCTACGCTACCCTCCATACTCTTAGCAGCGGATATAGCGTAGCGGACGACTTCATCTATAGATGAAGCTGATAGATCGTTAGTGGAGGCGAAACCTATGGATCCATCCAGTAGAACCCTTAAACCTAAACCCTTCCTAACGGTCCTAGAATACTCCTTCAGGGAGCCGTTCTCGACTAGTATATGCTCGTATACGTATCCCTGGCATCTCGCATCCGCATACGTAGCGCCAGCTCTAGAAGCCTTATCCAAAGCCTTATAAGCTGTATCGATCCAATCCAAGTTTAGCTTCACCGGTAAACTATAAACTTTGATAGCCGATAAATCTTTGCTTAGGCTATGAGCTTGATAGCGTACGTAGATAGAGGTAGATGCACCGATATATCTTCTAGTATTAAGTCTATAGGGGTAGTCTACCGTAGAACCCTGGAGGATATACCTGTAAGCTTAGAGTATAAGCTACGCCTCCTACTATACTTCATGACCATA
>JANXEK010000027.1:0-3078 GCA_025058595.1 Candidatus Bathyarchaeota archaeon | reverse complement strand
TAGTCTACCGTAGAACCCTGGAGGATATACCTGTAAGCTTAGAGTATAAGCTACGCCTCCTACTATACTTCATGACCATATGCTACGATACTAGACGTGTATGGGGCTATATCGATGGGGGATATCATCGTGGAAGCGACTACGTATACTATGCTATGCTTCGAAGGCTTACGGAAGGTGAAACCTTCGAGGCGGATCGTATGGAGGGATTAAGCTTGGAGGAGTTTAGAGGATGGTTCGATGGAGGCATCCTAACACGTATAGATGAAAGATTAAACCTAGTCAAGGATACAGCTAAGATGCTTAGAGCATTATACGATGGAATGGTATCTAAGCTTCTCGAAGACTCAGGCTATAGGCTATCCGGGTTCGGAGGCTTCGTAGATAGGCTCTCGAGATTTAAAGCTTTCTCAGACCCTCTAGCTAAGAAGATTATGGTGTTAGCATCCCTCCTAGAGTTCGAGGGGCTAGCATCCTTCACGGATTCAGATGAGCATATGGATGTAGGTGTAGACTACCATCTACAGAGGGTAGCTCTAAGAACAGGTATGGTTAGGATAGCCGATCGAGATGTATTCGAGAGTATAGTTAAGGGTAGATTCGTATCTAGGATGGTACACGATGCTGTAAGGAGTAGATGTATCGAAGCCTACCGGATAATCGTACGCGAGACAGGGTTTAAACCGAGGGAGGTCGATGCGATATTCTGGAATCTTGGACGTAGCTGCTGCACCGTCAGAGAGCCATCATGTAACCCCCCATGTATTCGTAGCGATATATGCAGCTTCACACTTTCTACAACCTATACGTGTAGAGGGGGCTGCATCCTAAGGTATACGTGTGAAGCATCCTATGATAGAAGCTTCATCAAGCTTAAGGAGCCTAGATACAGAACATACTACTATTGATCTACGACGATCCTACGTATAACCTTTATAGGTTAGCATACTCTCGATACTTTTAAGATGGAAGCTAGATCTCTACTAGCTTTGAGTTTAGGGTTCAACGTAGTTTTAGCGTTACTAGTAGCTATGGCTGTGACGGAGAACTACATGCTTACAGAGAAGGTATCAAACCTCACGAGCGAAGTTAAAGCTCTCAGGGAGAGTTTGAATATAACGCAAACCCAACTCGAATACTATCGAAGTATATCTAGGCAGATAGAGGGTGGTGGAGGGCTAGGCGTACTACTAGCTTCTAGCACCGTTAACGTAGTAGCTGTTAGGGTAGTAGAAACAGGCTACGGAGCCGGTTATGAAGGCGTAATCCTAGAGGTTAAGGTAGATCTTAGAGCTGGGAGGGGCGATATATACGTGAATACGAATCCTAGGATAGGTATAGATCTACAATCGAGCGTTAGGACGGCGGTCGAAGTCTCCGGACGTCTAGTAGGCGTTAACGTATCGAGATACGACTATGTAATCTATGTGAGGGGGGAGAGGGAGGTTGAAGTAGTCGATGGACCTAGCGCAGGCCTCGCTATAACCCTAGCTATGATCTCAGCTCTGGAGGATAGGCGGATTCCGAGCGATGTATACATGACCGGAACTATAAACCCCGACGGTTCGATAGGACAGGTTGGAGGGGTGCTAGCTAAAGCTCTAGCCGCAGCTGAGCGTGGAGCGAAGCTATTCTTGGTACCTCCAGGTCAATCTAAAGATATAGTATGGGAGGTTAGAGAGGAGAGGACATTCATATTCACGATAAGGTATCTTGTACCTAGACAGGTGAATATAGAATCGTATCTCAAGGATAGAGGCTATAACGTTAAGGTAGTGGAGGTATCGAGTATAGAGCAAGCTTTAAAGCTTATCTACGGAGGATAACGCTTATCTTCAACCCCTAGTAAACTCGATAAACCTACATCCTTCTAAGACCTAGAGCTATCTTGAAACGTTCTCGAGAAGACCGATGTTAGGAATATCATCTCAGAAATCCTTAACACACATTCTCCTCCCCATCCAAAGAACGTCACAGAGACAAATTACGTACGTAGAATCCTTTAACGCTCACTTAAACAGCCATCTACATAACCTATAGGTCTAGCTTCCCTTTTAGATCCCCAAAGCAAGAGGCTATCTCACCCTTAAACCCTAGATATAACTTTAAAGCTAACCTGGATCCCAACTCATATAGGTAGAAACTTATACCTGGCTGATAAAAGATGCGATCTGAAGCTAGGGTTAAAGCCTATCTCGTAGGCGATAGGCTTATAGTATGGGATCATAGAAGCGGATCTGAATTGTACCGTAAAGGATTCTACGGTAGACCAGTAAGCGTAGGTAAACCTAGAAGTATGGATATAGATTCACCGCTCATACTAGACTTAGTCGAAGGCCTATACCTCTTAGAGGAGGGTGAAGTAGAAGTTTACGATCAGTATACCGGTAGATATGTAAGCGTAGATGAGCTTAGAAGTCATGCTCGCTGTAGGATAGAGGATTTCGACCTGAAGTATATGGTGTATAGGGATCTAAGGAGGAGAGGTTACATAGTAGCTACCGGTATAAAGTTTGGGAGCGACTTCGCTATATACAGGTACGGCCCCGGTATAGATCACGCACCATACCTAGTCCAGGTTAAGAGGGGGGATCACGCTATAGACCCTACCGATATCGTCCGTGCAGGGAGGCTTGCCACAGCGGTTAGGAAGAGTTTTATAGTAGCTATACCTAGGATCGATGAGGGTAAGATATCCTACCTACTATTCAGATGGTTCAAAGTATAGATTACATTCTAGATAGGATTCAGATAGACGGATTTAAAGGTTAAAGGTTTAAAATTCTGTAGATACGAGATAGACAGAGGTTTGAGCGGCGATAGGGTTTGGAGGAGGGAATGGTTTAAGGTAGATGAATACGGTAATTTCGGAGAGTATCTAGGTGAGACTCACGCGCCGTTCGAGTTCGACGATAACTGGGGTTTAGGTGAGGTTGCCTTCGGTGTGGAGGATGAGATAGGGTTTAGAAGCTACGCTAGGGTTGAGTTCACAGAGTCTGAAGTCTATAGATTCGAGTATGGATGCGACGATGGAGCTAGACTATACGTGTACCATGATAGAGGAGGGTTAGTTTATAG
>JANXEK010000026.1 GCA_025058595.1 Candidatus Bathyarchaeota archaeon | reverse complement strand
GAGTATGCCTGATCTACACCGAGACCTGAACCCATTATAGATGCTGGTACTGTATGCGTTACAGGGAACTCTATCTTATCCCCTATAGGCTTGGGGTCTATAGCTTCTAGTAGGTTTGGATCCATATTCATAACCTTGATATCTGGATAATCTATCAGTTCTAAGCCTACCCCGAAAGCTTTTATGAGGATCTTATCACCGATGACGAGCTTCTCTAGGGTTTCCTGCGGGAAATCTACGAGTACATGCTCTATACCCCCATGCTTCCCTACTACTACGCCTCTAGAACCTTTCGCATCACCTGAAGCTACTACAGCTTCGTTCCCTACGCATGCTAGGATGTTTAAAGCCATATTAGCTTCATCACCCTCCCTATTCCTAATACTCACACCAGGTTCTACGTGATCTGCAGTCCATCCGATAGCTGGATCTCCTACACGGACGTTATAGGTTATCCCACCGACACCTGGTAGTACCACCGGTCTACCATCCGATGTTATCCTATAAGGGGATCTACGGAAGATTGGGCTTGAAACCTCACCTACGACGGATATCTTAACGAGTCTATCCATGTTAGTCTTCAACATACCGGATAGCCTCAGAAGATCAACTTCCTAGATTAAACGATTTATGCTTTACGATATGGTGGGAGATCTAGTAGATCCGTGATATCGGTATCCGGAAGGTTAACTATCGTAGGATACGATAGGATTGCTATAGGATCGAGCGGATAGAGTTTATATTTAAGATTTCAGGTTTAAACTCGATTCAATATCCTGAGGAAGCTAGAGCTAAGGCTTACGTTAAGCTAAGGATATCATCGAGGAAGCTAAACGATGTTTAGAAGTAGCCGGCTCTCATCCAGGATACTTCATAAACATCTCGGGCTCTTCTTTAATTCATGCGATGATTTAGAAGGTTTGTAGCAGGGTTTGGTATAGCTTTATCTTTATCTATGTCCGACTGTTTATCGTTCGAGGGATTGGATTAGAGGGTTTGTGAGGGTTGATGCGGTTTGAGTACATGGTTTCCTGGGATAAGGTTTCCTAGGATGGCTTTGATCCGTCAGTGTATCCATTCCCCTAAGCTTGATGATTTTGTATCTGAGATAAGACGTGAGCTATGTAGGATAGGTTTAGCTAGTAAGGTTAAGCCTGGTATGAGGATCGCTATCACGGCTGGTAGTCGTGGGGTAGCGTATTACCCTGAGATTCTAGCTACGGTGGTCGATGAGGTGAAGAGGGTTGGCGGCATCCCGTTCCTCATCCCTGCTATGGGTAGTCACGGTGGGGCTACCGCTGAAGGTCAGTTGGAGGTTTTAAGGGAGCTAGGTATAACGCCTGATAGCGTCGGTGCACCTATACTTTCTACTATGGAGGTTGAGGAGGTTGGAAGGATAGATGGAGGTATACCTGTATACGTCGATAAGTATGCCGTTAAAGCTGATGGTATAATAGTCGTTGGGCGTGTTAAACCTCATACAGACTTCAAGGATAGGATAGAGAGTGGGTTGATGAAGATGATGGCTGTAGGCCTTGGGAAGCATAAGGGTGCTGAGACTATACATATGTATAGGTCTGAGGGCTACCATAGACTGATACCTCTAGCTGCTAAGCTTATCATGGAGAAGCTACCTATACTATTCGGTTTAGCTATAGTCGAGAATGCTTTCCATGAGATAGCTGTGGTGAAAGCTATAGAGCCTGGAGATATAGAGGAGGAGGAAGCTAGGCTTCTAGAGAGGGCTAAGGAGCTTCTCGCTAGGATACCGTTCAAAGATATCGATGTACTGATAGTCGATGAGATAGGTAAGGAGATAAGCGGTGCAGGTATGGATACGAACGTCGTAGGGAGATTCTGGCTTCCAGGTGAGAGCGATCCGCGTACACCTAACATAAGGTTTATAGTCGTTCTAGATCTAACCGAGAGGAGCCATGGGAACGCTGTAGGTATAGGGTTAGCGGATATAACTACAGAGAAGCTCGTTAGGAAGATAGACTATAGAGCTACATTCATAAACGCTCTAACCAGCGGTCACACTATAACGGCTAAGATACCTATATTCCTACCTACAGATCGTGATGCTATAGCTGCGGCGCTCTATCTATGTAGACCTATCGATCCTATGGAGGCTAAGGTTGTAAGGATAAGGAATACGTTAGAGCTGGAGAGGATGTGGGTATCTGAAAGCCTATACGATATAGTGGTGGAAGACCCTACCTTTAAGGGTAGGATACAGATTCTGAGGGAGCCTGAGGATATGATATTCGACGATTATGGAGGCATACTCCCGAAACACTATTAGATCGAGAAGCCTTTAGATGGGTGGTGGGGCCGACCGGATTCGAACCGGCGACCTGCGGGTTTACCCGTGCTCCAGCTTCATCTTCATCCCTCCGCGGTCTGCAAACCCGTCTATCTAGCACCCTGGAGCCCTTAACGGGGTTCCGGCATCATACCTGGAACCCTGCCGTCCTGCCTCTCCAGTAACCCTACCATTACGGTAGGGTTAAGGCTGGACTACGGCCCCACCGTATAGGAGTAGATTTTATTCTCCTTATAAAGTTTGATCGTAGATACCGGTATATACGTCTTCATCGAATCTATGTTCGAAGGGTAGCTCCTTCAGTATTAGATCTCTTATAGCGAACCTGATAGCTTCAGCCCTGTTCGGGTATAGCTTCAGCTCGACGAGTCTATCTAAAGCTTTAAGGTAGGCTTCGGGTAGGTATATGCTGATCAGCTTCACTCGAGATACACCCGGGTATATGTATCTAAGTTGGATGCTTGAAAATGTTGGTAGTTAACCTGTAATACCATCTATACGTTAAGCTTAAAAAATAGCTGGGTATAGAGTGGCGGAGCCTTATACTATCTGGATATCTAGCTTCACCCAGTGGGTGTATACGGTTTTCAGTTTTCTAAGCTAAAACTTCTCCTAGAAGGTGGTACGGATAAGCTTCGACTACCCTGACATATACCCTCTCTCCTAACCTGATAGTATCATCTTTCAGTGCTATAGGCTTATACCAGGCATTACGAGCTATAACGCTTCCAGGCTTCAACCCTTCCTCGTCTACTAGGGCTTCTCCACACCATCCAACCCATATACGTTTATTCCTAGATAACGCTACCTCTCTAGCTATCTCGGAAGCTATACGGCTCCTCTCATCTACTATGCTAGATGGGAGTGGCTTCATCTTAGCGGCTTCTGTTAACGGTCTAGCTCCAAACTTAGATATGTTAACCGAATCGTGTTCAACCTCCCTTATAAGGTCTATTGTGGATTGGAAGTCTTCATCGGTTTCTGATGGGAAGCCGACTATTATATCGGTAGCTATGGATAGCTTATCGATACCGCTTCTAAGCTTATCCACTATCTCTAGATAGTCTCCGACCGTATACATCCTACGCATAAGCTTCAATATCCTATCGCTACCGGATTGTACGGGGAGGTGGATGAACTTGAAGAATCTATCGCTATCCAAGCATTCTATGAGATCGTCTACTATAGGCTTCACGTATACGGGGTTCATCATACCTATCCTAACGTAGAAATCCCCCTCGATCGATAGGATACGTTTAAGTAGATCTGTGAATTTCAACCCTATATCGTATCCGTAGCATGCGTTATCCTGGCTTGTAATCCATATCTCCCTACATCCATCTGCTAGGGCTCTCCTAACCTCTTCGACTATCATGTCCGGGGGGTAGCTTACAAGCCTACCTCTAGCGAATCTAACCTGACAGAAGCTACATGCGCTTAGGCAGCCTTGAGCGATCTCCACTATACCTATGATAGGGTTACGTCTAACCCTAGGCATACAGATGTTGTAGCCTTCACGTTCGAGGAATACCGCTCTACCACCATCTAAAGCTATCTTTACGGCGTCTACTATCCTAGATATGGATGATGGGCCTATTAGGGATGCTTTAGGATTCAGCCTCTCTACGATGAACCTTTCAACCATAGGCATGCATCCAGCTACTATAAGCGGCTTACCTTCCTCTGTAAGCTTCGAGATCCTATATATCATCCTATGCTCCGTAGGGGTCTTAACTATACACGTAACTATGACGTTTACATCTGAATCCCTACTACTAGCTACTATACGATAGCCTGCTCTACATAGTATTCCCTGCATAATCTCAGCTTCGGCTACGTTCGAGCTGCACCCGTAAACCTCGAAGTATACGTTAGCCATAGCTATCTAGATTCTAACCTCCACCTATAGGCGGTATGATAGCTAGTATATCTCCATCCTTAACGTTGATGTTCGAAGCTCTAGCTCTATCTAAACCTGCACCGTTGAGAACTAGGTATAGCCTCTCTTCCCTCAAGTTCTCCTCGAGGTATCGGCGGAACTCTTCGCCGAATCTCCTGCTAAGCTTCTCCATAACATCGGCTACGGTAGCATCTGGCTCAACCTCTACAGATACCTCCCTAGAACCTACGATCTCTCTAAGCCTAGCGAATAGGCGGACCTTAACCTCCATACCATCTACTATCTGGCTAAGATCTGGGAGATAAGGGTTTACCATCGTTTTCGTATCGATAAGCTTACGATATACCTCGATCAGATTTGGGGGAAACCTTTTTAGGTTTCAGAGATGGGATAAGGATCACCGTGGGAAGCGGGTTATCTATACGTGAGATCGAGAGGAGGTTCATCGACTTCCTAGCATCGACTTTCATCGATTTTAGATCGATAGATTCATGGATCCATGGAGGCGTAGATACCGTTCTCCCATACTTTACACTGGTTTCACCAGACGATACGCTCAGATTCGAGAAGGTTCTGGATATAGCCTGTATCGATGGAGCTAGATGGCTTCTCCGCTTAGATATAACCGGTAACGGGTTGCTCATCGTCGATGGAGAGCCCTACCAAGGTATCGATGAACAGCATCGTATCGCTATACTGGAACCAGGTGCTAGGCATACAGTTCTAGAAGCTACATCGCGTAGACTATTCGGCGAGACTCCATGGATGTTCTCCTTCTTAGCTTCGAATCTATCCGCTGTACTATGGGATGAATTCAGTTTAGCCTTAACGCTTATAGATCTATCATACTTAGCGCAGAATAACAAGGATCTAGTACCATACCTATCTAGAGCTGCATCTAGGATAGAGCTGACACCGAGCGTATCGCAGATCTATGCTTTAACTCGTACCCTCTACGGGATAATGATGATCGAAGGATTACCTGAGCATCGACCGCTTAGATGGGATGTAAGATACGTAGCATCAGTTTACGGTGAGAAGGTTATCGAAGGAGCGTTAGACGATACAGCTAAACCGTGTGTTGGAGAGGTACGTGAGACTGGGAGGATGGTTGTAGAGGCTTTAAACGATATACTTGTAGACGAATCTAGGAGCGGTAGGATATACCTGTTCGCTCATAGCCATATCGATACAGCTTGGCTTTGGCCTTTCAGCGAGACTAGGAGGAAGATTCTGAGGACTTTCTCGACTATAGCTAGGCTTGCAAACCTAGGATACAGGTTTACGTACGTCCAGAGTGGCGCGCAGAATTATAGATGGCTCGAGGATGATCATAAGCTCTTCTCCACCGTGAAGAAGCTGGTGGGGGAGGGGTTATGGCTTCCGGTAGGAGGTATGTGGGTTGAATCCGATACACAGTTAATCTCAGGTGAATCGTTAGCGAGACAGTTTCTCTACGGGCAGAGATACTTCGAGGAGAAGTTCGGTAGGAGGTGTAGGATAGGATGGCTTCCAGATAGCTTCGGATTCTCAGCTCAGCTACCGCAGGTTATGAGTAAGAGCGGTATAGAGGTTTTCGTAACGCATAAGGTTATGTGGAACGATACCAACGAGTTCCCGTACCATGCTTTCCTGTGGGAGGGGCTTGATGGGACAAGGATAATAGGTCATATAATAGTAGCATCGTACAACGGCGTCGCGACATCATCTGAGCTGTACGGTATGTGGGGTAGGTATAAGCAGAGGGATAGAGCACCTGCGATATACTCTTACGGGTATGGCGATGGTGGTGGTGGACCAACCTTCGCTATGCTTGAAAGGTTGAAGATACTGAAGAAGCTGAAGATCCTACCGGAGTTGATCGAAGCCCCTAGTGAAGATGAGTACATAGAGGCTTTACGTAGGGTTAGAGATTCCCTGCCGGTATGGAGGGGGGAGATATACAACGAGTATCATAGAGGGGTCTACACGACGAATATCCGTGTTAAACAGCTTATGAGTAGAGCTGAAAGCGAAGCTTTATGGGCTGAGACGTTATCCACCGTAACCGGTATCCTAGGGTTAACCGTATACATGGATGTCGAGGTGAGGGATGCATGGGAGAGGATACTTAGATGTCAGTTCCACGATGTGCTTCCAGGATCGTCGAATAGAGAGGCGTACGAAGAAGCATACCAAGACTTAGATAGGGCTATGACGGGTTTATCTAGGATAGCCGAAGCCTCGCTTAAAAGCTTAGCTGAGAATATCTACGCTCGGAAAGGCTGTATAATCGTCTTCAACCGTCTACCCTGGATGGTTAGAGCTATCCTTGAGCTTCCGAGAAGATTCTACGAGACGTATGACGGTATACCGATAGATACACAGATCCTAGACGATCGCTCCATAGCTTTAATCGACGTACCACCGCTAGGTTATACGACGCTTATACCTGTAGAGGAGGGCTCTACGAAGGGTGGGGTTATGGTAGAGGAGCTATCCAACCGCGTGGTGATCGAGAACGAGTATCTCAAGGTTGAAGTAACCCGTGAAGGGTATATAGTGAGCATCTACGATAAAGAGCTTGGGGAGGAATTCCTAGCAGGTCTAAGTAACGTGATCGAGGTTCATACGGATAAACCTGGAAGCTTCGATGCATGGGATGTGGAGAGGGTAGCCGTAGAGACTCCAGGTGTGAAACCTGATGTAGTAGGGGGGGTGGAAGTTGTTATGAGGGGCCCGGTAGCTGCTAGGGTTAGGAGCCGTTATAGGTATAGGGATTCCGTTATAGAGCAGTATATAACCGTGTATAAGGGTTCGAGGCTTATAATGATCGATACGATGTTGGATTGGCGTGAGAAGAATCGGCTAGTTAAGGTATGGTTTAAACCGAACGTGAAATCTGAAGATGTATACTTCGAGGTACCGTTCGGTGTCGTTAAGAGGTCGGCGATCGTAAAGGATTCTTGGGATGAAGCTAGATTCGAGGTGCCGGCGCTTAGATGGGTGGATATATCTGATGGGCGTAAAGGCTTCGCCGTGATCTCCACCGATAGGCATGGATACACGGTTAGGGAGGGTAGGGTAGGTTTAAGTCTACTTAAATCTCCGTTAATGCCGAATCCATGGTCCGATCTAGGTTTATCTAAGACGACGTACTATGTATACCCGCATCTAGGAGATTATAGGATCGGAGAGGTTTATAGGAGGGCGTACGAGGTTTGGAGCGGGGTTAGATGGGTTATCAAAGATAGCGATGGTGGGAGTCTTCCATCGAGATATAGCCTTATGGAGATTCCACGCGGTGTTATAGTCGAATGTATCAAGTTTAGCGAGGATAATAGGGGGGTTATAATCAGACTCTACGAGGTGGAGGGGGAGGAGCGTACCGTCGAGCTTAAGCTACCCGGATACTTCGATGTATACGAATCGAATCTACTGGAGAGAATCGTAGAGAAGATAGCTAGCGATACGGATACAGTCGATCTACGATTCAAACCCTTCGAGATAAAGACTATACTGTTATCAAAGACCTCTCGATGCTGAAGCTAGATACGGATCCTGACGTTAGGCGTCTCCGTATACGGGTAGACCTCTACCCTCAGTTTTTCTAAGAAATCCTCTACACCTATATCCCTGCTTAGATGTACACGGATACCCTTAGCGGATCTAGGTATTAAATCGAAGTAGTTATCTTCGAAGGAAGCTTCCATATCCTCTAGGCTTAAAGCTAAACCTTTGACGTATGCATCAGATTCTAACAGTAGATTGTAGGATCCATCCCCGATACGGGATACATGAACCTCTATCCTAGGTTTCGGTAGATGTACGTGTTTCGGTTTAGATATCATCCTAGCATCCTCGTATACGATCCTACCGTCGGCTATAAGCTTCACGGCGAACACCCTACAATCGGCTATCGGTAGCTTATCGATCATCCTCTCGATAACCCTACTAGAACTATACCTGGGTACCCTCACATCTATATATTCCGAGTAGTAGACTACCCCATGGAAATCCATCACGTAGAATAGTAGTGTACCGTCGAGATCTTCTGGAGATTCGTTCACTATATGGATAGATAATCTTCCACCCCTAACCTCCATAGATACTATCCTAGGTTTGAACGCCCTCTTAACAAAGTAGTATGAAGGCTTAGGGTTTAGATCATAGTCTACGAGGCTCCAGCTTAAGGCAGGCCAGCAGTCGTTTAGCTGCCATACTAGGCAGCCGCTAGTCTTATACGTTAAGCTCCTCCAATGCTCTATACCCTCCCTTAAAGCTTCACCTTGATTCAGCTGACAATAGAGTGTGAATAGCCTCAGATCGTCTGGGACAGGATAGTAGGCGGATAGGAATCTATACAGCCTCTCGATACCGTCAGTCTGTTTCTCATGCGCTTCTACAACCCTACTGTAGGGTTTAACATCCGATCCTATATACCGTCGGATAACCTTTAAGGTGGGTGGAGCTTGCCATCCGAATTCGCTTATAAACCTACCTTCGTCATCGAGATATCTCTCATAGCTATACCATCCGCTCCATACATCCCAGTTATGTCTATCACCTTCGTATGGACTGTTAGGATCCTCCCCTCCGTAAGGACTGCTAGGTTGATAAGGCCTAGTAGGGTCGAGTCTAACGCATACCCTTGGAAGTATCTCATCGTATATAGGTGATCCTAGAAGTCTACCCCTACTACGCCAAGCCATATAGTATATCCACTGGTTCTCGTTATTACCGCACCATAAGACTATGCATGGATGACCTCTAAGCCTTCTAACAACCTCCTCAGCCTCCCTCTCCGCTTCTCTCAGGAACCAATCCTCCTCAGGATACTCTGCGCATGCATACATGAAATCCTGCCACACCATGATCCCTAGCTCATCGCATAGATCGTAGAAGTAGTCATCCTCATAGATACCTCCACCCCAGACTCTAAGCATATTCATACCCGCCTCCCTAGCCATCTCGAGTAAACGACGGTAGCGCTCCCTAGAAACCCTAGGTAGGAACGAATCTGCAGGAATCCAGTTAGCACCCTTACAGAATACCGGTAGACCGTTTATCTTGAAGAGGAAGCTTCTACCCTTCCCGTTAGGCTCCTGTATAAGCTCAACCCTCCTGATACCTATCCTCGTATAAGCTTCATCTAGAATCGAATCTTCGCTATATAATCCTACGGTAAGCTTATAGAGATTCTGATCTCCATAGCCGTTAGGCCACCATAACCTAGGCTTATCGAGTTCGACAAGACACGATAGATCGTTTCTACCGGGTTCGATGTAATCTTCTACATAGGCTTCAACCCTACTACCATAGCCTTCGACCGTGAATCTAACCCTAGCTCTAAACCTACGATACGCGTAAACCTCTGCTGTAAGCTTCAAGATAGCTTTATCCTCGGATACCTCTAACGGTAAAGCGGCTACGTAGCCTAATCTACCTACATCGTATCCGATCAACTTTACGCTACGCCATATACCTACCGTAGGAAGCCTCGGACCCCAATCCCATCCGAACGAATACTGAGCCTTCCTTACATAAGGTCTAGATCTATGGAAAGCACTGTTCAAAACACCATACTTCTCGCTATACCTATCTGATAGCTCATCAGCATATCTACCTGGAGGTTTAAACCTGACAACCACCGTATTCCTACCAGGTTTAAGTATATTCTTCACATCGAATACCCATGGCGTAAACATATTGTATGCCTCACCGATCCTAACACCGTTAACCCATATGGTAGCTATCGTATCAAGCCCTTCGAAGATAAGCTCTACACACTCCCTCCCCAAAAGCTCATCCGGAGGTTCGAAATCCTTCCTATACCACCATTCGATATCTTCAACCCATCTAGCGGTATCCTCGTTCAAACCGTAGAACGGATCAGGTATCACACCACTCCTAATAAGATCTAGATGAACTACCCCAGGTACCTCTGCTTGAACCCACCCATCGACCGGGTAGCATGGATCGTATACGCCCTCCCCCTCCCCGTTAAGCTTAGGGAATCCTTTAATCAACCATCTACCATCCAGCGAGTATGAGTATACAGCCATACCTATAGGATGATATTTAGCTATAAACTTAAACTTTCCCATATACCAACTATAATTTTGTAATATATTCCATGGATGATCTAGATTATGGCAGATAGTATCGTAGATTAGTTAAAAATATATCATCTGCCGATGGCGGTGATAGCATGCAAATCCAACGCATACAACCCATATAGTTTTCCGATAACTTCACGTATATGTTTAAGCGTATACAATTCTTCGAATCGCCCATCGCCTAGTATCCTACCGTGATCCAACACCACCACTCTATCTACATAGGTTAAAGTTGTCGGTTTAACGTTCACTAAGATTACGATGGAATCTTTAAGGTAATCCGATATCTTCGATACGATCCTAGTTTCTGTTTCTGAATCGAGGTTGGTGAAGAGGTTGTGTATCACGAGTATATCAGGCTTACTCAACAGGCCCCTAGCGACGATTATCTTACACCTATCGGTTTCGGGTATACTGAAATTCTGTTCTCCGATCGATGTATCCAGCTTAGATCGATACTTATCGTACCTTAACTCGACTATCCCTAACACTCTCTCCAACTCTTCATCAGGTATACTCCTTCTAAGCGTTATGTTCTCACGTATAGTCCCAGGGATAAGCTCATCGCCTTCGGATACGAGTACAGCCCTACCCCTCAAGGTATGCCTAGATACATTCAAAGAACCGTTAACGATTATCCTACCGCTACTAGGCTCTAGTACACCCGCTATTATCCTAGCTAGAGTCGATTTACCAGATTCAGCAGGACCTATGATCGCTACCCTCTCACCCCCTCTTAAACCGATCGTTAAAGGCTGTAGAACAATCCTGCCATCAACCGAGTACGATACGTTTTCAAGCTTAACCTCATCTATCCGTATAGTCTCTCTAGACTCAGCATCCCCCTCCATCTCTAAGACTTCGTTCACCCTAACGGCTACAGGTGAAAGCTGGCTAGCTACGCTTAGACACCATAGGAGCCATGTAGTAGACCAGTAGAGCGAAGGCGATAGGGAAGCTACGGAAGCTATACTCCCGACGCTCTCCTCACCTCTGAAAGCTAGTATCGCACCTATACCTACACCGGTTATAGGTCCGAAGTGTATAGCGATCCTATTCAGAATCCAGTAGATCCTCTCAGATCTTATCATAGCGACGATAGGCCCCCTCCACCTAGATACTAAACGCCTGAACGATGCGTAGTATAGCTTCTCCACGTGGAAGCCGCCTATAACGTCGAGATTCTCTATCGTGCTCCTCGCAGATTCGGTTATAGCTCCATAGAGCTCCCTCTCAACCTTCCTAGCTCTAGGAACCCTTCGTACATAGTAGACGTATGCAGCTATATTAAACGGTAG
The DNA here is from genome assembly GCA_025058595.1 of Candidatus Bathyarchaeota archaeon. Lineage (GTDB taxonomy): Archaea > Thermoproteota > CALKCG01 > B24 > DRYS01 > DRYS01. Next base: position 8,802 of record JANXEK010000026.1, on the reverse strand, counting down.
GAAAGATGCTACCGTCAGTAGCAGTCTAGGGCTTACGAATACGAGCGTAGCTAGGACCGATATAAGTCCTGATAGGTGGAGGGCTATCGAAGGATATATGGACATAAGGTTTCCGATTAGAAATTCTACATCCGATAGTAGCCTCGCTATAGCTGTTCCCGGAGACATATTCCTACCCTTCTCCGAGAATAATAGTTTACCGAGCATACGGGACCTGATAGATGCAACCATATAGTTTATTCTAACCCATAGAACTAGGTTGGAGTAGTAGTCTATCGCTATTATGCCGATACCAGATGCTGCGAGTAACGCTATATAGTATAGGATGTTACCCGTATTGTATGATGCTACATCGTCTATCAGGTATTTGAGGAGTAATCCTTGATAGGAGATTATTAGCGATTGGATTATCCATAGAGATGAAGCTACGGTTAAAGCTAGCTTAGATTTCGGCCATATATACCTACCTGTGAACGTTATCAGCGGAGAGGTTTTCAGACGGTTAAGTATCGTAGCCAAGGCTTAAACCTAGCCGTCTAGAACAAGACGGCTCTATAATAAGGTTTTCAACATACTCTATAGAAGTATCGGGTAGGCGGGGTCTAACAGATGTATAGTGTTATGGAGCATGGGTGGAAATAGATATTAGGGTGTAGAGCTTAAATGTTTAACGATGCGTTCCTCGAAGAGGTAGGTGTACGGGGATTTGGAACGTAGCCTACTACTCACTATACTAGCTACCGCTATACTAATCTACGGAAGTATACCTTCAGAGGTTTATACCGTAGATCTATACGGGTCGGCATCTATCAGTAGATGTATACGGATACTTCAAGGCGGATTAATATCTCTATACGATGAGGTGGAACTTACACCTTACACTCCTATAGATAGTATATCGCTTCAAGGATACCCATACGATGATTTAATCGAGATCGACGTATACGATACGTTGGGTAGGATATCGAACTATAGACTATCTAACGGGTCACTGGATATAGTATTCGATGAACCGCTTACCGAGGAGGATGATATACATGTATCCATCATGTATAGAGGCGTATTCAGCTTTAAGACTCAAACCGGGGGGCCTCCAGAGATAACGGTCAGTATACCATCGCCAACGGTCTTAGGTATGAACGTTACAAGCTTCACGTTCAGGGTTGAAACCCTAAAAAGCTTCTCATGGACGTCTTCGACGTATGGAAGTTATGGCTGGACAGGTCAGGGTGAAGGATTCCTATCGTACCAGACTAGCGATACGTCGAATATACCTAGATTCTTTAACATAACGTTTAGGGGGAACTTCATATCTGCGGAGATTCTATCCCTTACGAAGGATGTATACGTGAATTGGGATGGAGCGATACGTATCGAATCAACCTATAGGCTGAGAAGCCTATCCGACGCATACATACGGACCATAGATCTACTCATACCGGAGGATGCTGTAGGGGTAGATGCTTCGGATTCCTTCGGTAATCTCAGACCTATAAACTATAGGAGAGCTTATTCCGTAGCTGAAGTTAACCTGAGATACCTGTTGGGCTACGGTGAGTACGCATCCTTCACGATATCGTATGAAGCTCCTAAGGATTATGTCGACTTCAACTTTCTAGCATACCATCATAGGGCTAAGATACCTATACGCTTAGAGTACCCCTCGTATATGGGTAGGTATAGGGTTAACATCCATCTACCCTGGACGGCTAGCATCGTGAATGCATCCATCGAAGGTTTGAACGCATCCATAGTAGATAGGAGTGGGGATAGGTTATCGGTAGAAGTCGAAGCTAAACGTTTAGATGAAGGTGGATTCCTGATAGTCTCGTTTAACTATACGCCGTTCACTATAATCGGGAAGTATACGGGTATAGTAGCCGCTATAATACTGGTGGTTTTAATACCTCTAAGATCGATTAAGGTTAAAGCTGGGGGAGAGGCTGCTACGCCTAAGATCGTAAGGCTAGCAGATGAACTCTCTAAAGCTTACGAAGATCTATTCACTTTAGAGGATAGGATCGATTCGATGATCTCCAACGCTCTACGTAAAGGATCTTACAGCGAAGTTAAGAGTATCAGATCGAGATATTCGAAGGAGATAGAGAATACGTTGAAGAGGATAGCTAAGCTTGAGGATGAGATAGCTAGATCGAACCCTGAAGCTAGATCCATGATCTCTGCGATCAGAGAGATACTATCTGAAGCCGATCTAGCTAGGGAGCAGCTCGAGCTTGCTAGAACTAGGTATATGGGTAAAGCTATAGGTAGAGTAGCGTTAGAGAGATCGGAGAGAGATTACCGTAAGAGGATAGGATCGATTAGAGGGAGGATCGGAAGGATACTAGAGGATATCAAATCTATCTAGGTTCCACCCAGCTTTCCAAACCGTATTCTCCCACTACTCTTAACCGAGGAGGAGAAAACGTTAAATAGAGACTAGCTGGAAGTATACGGCTAGGAGGCGTACTGGGTAAGGATTGGTATCCGTATAATCACCCCCTACCTTCTCCTAAGGGGTTGGGTAGGAGGTAGTGTAGCCGGGTATAATCCTACACCCGACGTCTCCATGAATAGAGGGAGGTGTATGTGTATGGCGAGAAGACGTGTAGGCGGTGGAGGATATAGACCGATACCGGTTAAAGTAGGCGAGGAATACGATGTAGTGATAGAATCTGTAGGTAGTAGAGGGGATGGTATAGCTCGTATACAAGGCTTCATAGTATTCGTACCTGGCAGTAAGGTTGGGGATCATCTACATGTGAAGATAGAGAGTGTTAGTAGAAGGTTTGCCGTCGCTTCACCTGTAGCAAGGTAGGATGGAGAAGGTGGAGTAAGCTCCGGGGCGATGCATCTAAAGTTGTATGTTAGATCACCTTTATCTTAAGGTTCTACGACTATCATTCTTGAGGATAATGGTTTCCCATGTTAGGAAGAGGGATGGTAGGTTAGAGGTTTTCGATCCAAACCGTATATATAACGCTATAATGAAGGCCTTCAACGCCGTAGGCGAGGAGGATGGAGAATCTATAGCTAAGCTCACCGAGCATGTAGTATCGATCGTAGAGGAGAAGTTTAAGGATTCTATACCTAGCGTAGAGGATATACAGGATATAGTCGAGGAGGCCCTCATAAGGTATGGATATGCTAGGGTTGCTAAGGAGTATATACTCTACCGTAGGATGAGAGCTGATATAAGGAGCTTGAAGCGTATCATAGGTGTATACGACGATCTTAAGCTTACGGTTAACGCCGTAAGATTGTTGGAGAGAAGATATCTCCTAAGGGATCTAGATGGTAGGATTACAGAGACGCCTAGCCAGATGTTCGCTAGGGTTGCTCACGCCGTAGCCCTAGCAGATAGATTCTATGGAGCATCATGGGATGAAGTATCCGGTGTGGAGAAGAACTTCTATAGGATGATGGCTAGCTTAGAGTTTCTACCGAATTCACCGACGCTTATGAACGCTGGTACAGAGATAGGTCAGCTTTCAGCATGCTTCGTACTACCGATCGACGATTCGATAGAGAGCATATTCGATGCGTTGAAAGCTATGGCTTTAATCCATAAATCTGGTGGCGGTACAGGCTTCTCGTTTAGTAGACTTAGACCTGAAGGTGATATAGTGAAGAGTACTAAAGGTATAGCTTCGGGTCCTGTATCGTTTATGAGGATATTCGATGTAGCTACGGAGGTTATAAAGCAGGGTGGGAAGCGTAGGGGAGCTAATATGGGTATACTTAGAGTCGATCATCCAGATATAATAAAGTTTATAATGGCTAAGAGTGTGGAGGGTGCTCTGAGGAATTTCAATATATCGGTAGCCGTCACAGACGAGTTTATGGAGTGTGTAGAGGAGAATAGAGAGTATCCCCTTATAAACCCTAGGACCGGAGGTATCGTTAAGAAGCTTCCGGCTAACGATGTATTCAGCTTGATAGTCGATCAAGCTTGGAGGACGGGTGATCCTGGACTTATATTCATAGATGAGGTGAATAGGCATAACCCTACACCTAAGCTTGGAGCTATAGAATCTACGAATCCATGCGGCGAGGTTCCGCTCCTACCATACGAATCCTGTAACCTAGGATCAGTAAACCTATCTAGGCTCGTAGATAGGAGGAGTGGTGATGTAGATTGGGATAGACTCGCTTACACGGTTAAGGAGGCTGTACACTTCCTAGATAACGTTATAGATGTGAATAGGTATCCGCTACCTGAGATCGAACGTATGACTAAGCTTAACCGTAAGATAGGGCTAGGTGTTATGGGCTTCGCCGAGATGCTTATACAGCTAGGTATACCGTACGATTCTATGGAGGCTGTATCCTTCGCAGAGAAGCTTATGAGGTTCATATCTGAGACTGCTAGAGAGAAATCTATAGAGTTAGGTAGGGTTAGAGGATCGTTCCCATCCTTCGAGGATAGCATATGGGCTGGAAGATACGATGCGTTAAGGAATGCTACGCTTACATCTATAGCTCCTACCGGGAGTATAAGCATAATAGCGGGTACGAGCAGTAGTATAGAGCCTCTATTCGCCGTAGCCTATGTTAGGGAGGTGTTGGAGGGTACTAGGCTTATAGATGTTAATAGGCTATTCGTAGAGATAGCTAGGGAGCGTGGATTCTACAGCGACGACCTAATAGTCGAAGTGGCGCGCAGAGGAACGGTTAAAAACGTTCAAGGAATACCTGACGATGTGAAGAGGATATTCGTAACAGCTCTAGAGATAGATCCTAGATGGCATATAGAGATACAAGCAGCATTCCAAAGATACGTAGATAACGCTGTAGCTAAAACCGTAAACCTACCTACAGATGCTACGTTAGAGGATGTTAGAAGGGTTTTCATACTAGCGTATAAGTCGAAGTGTAAAGGTGTAACGGTCTATAGGTATGGTAGCAAACCGCAGCAGGTGCTATATGTAGGTGCAAGCGGAGAAGCTGGATGCCCATCAGATGTATGCCCCATATAGAAGGTTCGACTCCAGGTCTGATGATAGTTTAACTCTTAATATTAGGCTTTAGGATAGATAGTATCGGAGCCGATGAAGAGAGTCGTCTACGATGATCGGTGATAGCTTCCTGGGGTATCGGAGGCTCCCCCCCTACGATCGCCGCTTATAGCTTTCACTATAACTTCAAGCCTATCAACCACCTCGAACGGATCCCTACCTAGTATGAGTACCATAGGCTCCTTACCCCAATCACCTGTATGGTATATAACGTCGGGTCTAGATCCGCCTATACTCTCTACAGCTCTACGTATACCCCACGGTATAGTGGCACCCTCCACCCTCTTAATATCCTCAGGCTCCTCACGTCTATCGTAGAAACCTACCCTAAACCCTAGCCTCCTACAAGCTTCTACCAGCTCTTCAGAGTATCTTAGGTTGATAGCTGATCTTATATCGAATCCTAGCTTCTGAAGCTCCAGGATAGCTCTAGCTAGATGCCTACTAGCTCCAAACTCTGGTTTAGAGAAAGCTTTCACCCCACCTCTATATGGAGATATCCTGGATGGGAACCCAGCTACATCCTCCGATCCCCTAGGATACGGTAGACTCATAACGAGGTTCGATCTAACCTCAGGTATAAGCTTAGAGAATCCTTCCAAGCGTTCTATCCTAGCTAAAGCTTCCTCCAGCATCGATATCACCTCGAACCTACCCGAATCCCTATATAGCGTAGCTAAAGGGTTTACAGGTTTAACACCTTTACCTACAGGCTCGCTAAACCTTATAGCATCCACTATAAACTCTTTAGCTCTATCTATAGATTCATCGACCGGTAGACCTCTAGCTATATAAGCGGTTATAGCTGCTGAGAAGCTGCATCCAGCACCATGCGTACCACCCTCAACCCTAGCAGATTCCAGGAAGCGAACCCTACCCCTACGATAAACGACGTCTACAACTCTATCGCCTCTCAGATGCCCGCCTTTAACGACTACAACCCCGCATCCAAGCTCAGCTATAGCTTCAGCCGCTCTAACAGCATCACTTAGATTCTCCACCTTGAAACCTGCGATTATAGATGCCTCATCGATATTCGGAGTCACCACGGTAGCTAAAGGTATAAGCTTACGCTTCAAAGCTTCGTAAGCTCTACTAGTCGTAAGATCGGCTCCGACGGCAGCTCTAAACACAGGATCTACTACGAGGGGTTTAGGGTTCTCGTAGAAGAATCCAGCTATAACGTCGACCTGCTCCCCGCTGTATATCATACCGGTCTTAGCCGAATCGAAGCCTATATCGTAGGCTACCGTTTCAAGCTGACATCTAACAAACTCGGCGGGTAGAGGATATACATCCCTAACCTCTACGGTATTCTGAGCGGTAACAGCCGTTATAACGGTCAACCCATATACCTCTAAGGCGTGAAACGTCTTAAGATCAGCTTGTATACCGGCGCCTCCACCCGAATCGGATCCAGCTATAGTTAAAGCCTTATACACCATACCCACGCTAGATACCATAAACATCAGGATCAGGTTATAAACGTTTAACAGTAATATAGGAGAAGAGAACCTATCATACTCTCAGATCTGGACCCGTCGTCTAGCCAGGATAGGACGCTGGCCTGCGGAGCCGGAGGTCCCGGGTTCGAATCCCGGCGGGTCCATACATTCTCTACCCGTCTTCCTACCCCCCTGTAATAGAGGATCTACTCGATCGATAGAAGCTATTCGAGACTCAGGACCCCGTTAGATATCGATACGAAGAGGGAAGGAGCGGATCTGCCGATACACCCCCCAGGGGTTTAACCATGAATATTTCCATACGTTTTCCATTAATAACCACCTAAAAATCCATAGAAGATGCTATGTAGAGGCTAATAGGATGTGGATATGTAGGGTTTGAAGGGAGAATGGTATCGGTGAGAAACTGGTATTCAAGAGTTTCATCTTGATAATAGTTTGGTGGGAATAATCTCTAACGTCTTGATTTTAGCTTACGATTCTCGATATATCTATATGGTTAGCTATAGTTTTAGGGCATATAGAGCATCTGTTTGGATCTATATTTAAATCTAATTTTGCATGCATTCTACACATATATCTTCTACTTAACATGTATAATGCTATTCTATGTATCCAGATCTGGATATCGTAGAAATCTACACGATCATCTTTTATAGCTAGAGCTAGATACTCTACAGCTTTATCCACATCGCTGTATGATGCTACATCTACGAACACACCCCTCTCCATCGATAGATACCTCGAAATCGCTGAAACCGAGAAACCGAGCTTCCCAGCAGCCTCCCTCCGAGTTAACCCCATCCCTATAAGCTTCTCTGTAAGCCTCCTCTTAATGGATGGGATAACGTATCTATAGCCTAACTCGAATATCGAAATCATAGCTACAAGACGATGATCTTCTCTTTAACTTCATCCGGATTATTCACTATCTCGGTTAGATCTTCGACTATCTCCAACGTTCCGATATATCTCCCATCACCATCTCTAACGGCTACTACGATAACCCTAACTATCCTATCCCCAAGCCTAGTCCAATACTCCCTATAATCCGATCTACCAGATTTCAATTCATCTACTACACTTCTAACGAAACGTTCGAGTCTAGGTGGATGGCAGTATTCGATCCTCCTACCTATTATAGTCTTCGCCCTAGTAAACCCTTTCCTGAAGATGCTTTCAGAGAAGAAAGAGACCCTATCGTTCCCATCTGCATACGTTACTTCGATAGGCATATGCCTGAATATAGCTTCCACCTCCTCCCTACTAAGGAAGCCGTTCTCAAACTCTAAATCGCCTTCGGATCTAACGCTATACGTATCGGGAGATAGGGTCGCTAGCACCGCGTACCTAAACTCCTCTGGAAGCTTCCCTATCTGATCCTCCGTAACTATACCGCTAACCTCATACGGCAATACAGGTTTAGAGCTAGGAATCCACCCAGTATCTACAGGTACTAGATACCCTATACCCTTAGCGGCTTCATGTATAGCAGCCCATTCACCTTCAGAGAATAGGATCCATACAGCCGGGAAGAGGATCCTCTCCTCCCTGAAAACGAGATCGGATATCTCCCTAGATACCTCCATAGCCTTCTCAGCTACCCTACCGATATACTCCTTAGGATCCGCTAAATCCTTCTCTATAAGCGAATACAACTCTCTAAGTTTAACCATCGCTTGATCCTCTCTACCCCATAAAACCCTCGGGACAGCGGTTATACCCCTCCTCTCGAGATAGGGGAATATCATCATCTGAATCTTCCTATAATGTAGTCTAAACCTCCTTAACTCAGCTACGATATCCTTAACAGCTCTAAGATACTCGATAGCTTCGCTTAGATCAACCCTACTCAATATACTAGCATACATACTTAGAGATTCAGCTAGCCTAATGATATACTCATTCTCATCGGAGAGTATCCTCAAAGGATGACCTTTTGGTACATCTCTAATCCCACCATGATGTAGAACATCTCTTAGAAGCTCCACATGTAGATCGCATAACTTAAGAATCTCCACGATAGGTATACCTTCCTCGATAAGCTCCTGCTCGACTAAAGGTATTTCGAACGGGGAGATACCTTCCATGATACCTCTAAGCTTACGCTTCAACTCCTCTACAGATTCTCCTCTATGTAGAGCTTTCAATACATCCTTTAAAGCTTCGATCCTACTTCTATCGATCATTTTTGACACGTGGCAACACCTACTAATAACAGTGTTAACACTAAGTATATAAGTATTTCTATCCATGGAGAGCTATGAATCGATACACGGTAACGATCGGTTCACCTCGATCAGCCGATCGAGAAATCT
>JANXEK010000025.1 GCA_025058595.1 Candidatus Bathyarchaeota archaeon | reverse complement strand
ACTTAAGGAGGTTTATACCAAATTTAGGTCTCATAAGTATACATATGGAGACAAGCCTTGGAAGAACGGAAGCAACCTTCAGGGAAGCGAGAGATGAAAAGGTAACGAAAGCCGTAGAGGAAGCTAAAAAGGTGATCCAAGGAATAGAGGAGATCCATGAAGTAGCGATGATAGAATCTAAAGGTATGAAGCTGCTAACTCTTCACGTAGAGCTTAAACCGGATATACCGCTTAGAGAAGCTCATCATATAGCATCGAATATAGAGATGTACCTAAAGGAGAAGCTCGGGATAGATGAAGTCGATATACATCTAGAACCGAGGAAAACCCTTAAATCAGAAATCAGCGAATGAAAGATATCGATATTATGGACCCGTAGCGCAGCCAGGACAGCGCATCGGCCCTCTAAGCCGGTGGTCGCGGGTTCGAATCCCGCCGGGTCCATTCCGATAGTAAAATCCATCGCCTTCCGCTCTTACAGTTCCGTCGATCCTTAGGTTACGGTTTGGACGGTTTTTTAGGACGATACTCATTCACTAGTTTGGGATAAGCTCGTTCACTTCTAACCCGTAGTCTTCGGCTTTCCGTCTGGAGTCAGCAGCATCCTCTCTAAACGTTGTAGATGCATAGTCCTGTTTAGGCATACAACATCCGGACTGTAAATGTGGATGGAGATGAACAGGTTTGATAGGTTTACGGGATGGCGAATAAGATTCTCTTCTCGACAGCTTCCATCAACGGATGTATTAACCGCTATATTAGGGCGTGGAACGGTAGGATCGGATATTCTTCCCATAAGGTTTAAGGATACATTTATCAATCTGGTGAGGGGTTAAAGTTTTTGAGCCTATAAGCAGAGTGGAGGATTGGCTTAGGGAAGCTGAGGAGGATCTAGAATCTGCTAGGATACTTCTCGATGGAGGGCAGTATCATCATGTATGTTTCCATGCCCAACAAGCTGCTGAGAAAGCTGTTAAAGCTATCCTTAGGGGTTTGCATAAAGCTAGAACTAGTCGCTCTATCCTCGATCTTCTACGTGAAGTTTCGAAAGATATCTCGATATCGGAGGATTTACTGGATTACGCTAAGATTCTAGATCAATACTATATACCGCCGAGGTATCCTAACGCTTTCAGCGAAGGAACGCCTAGCGAGTACTATACGAGGAGGCAGGCTGAAGAAGCGTTAAGATACGCTGAGGAGGTCGTAGGATTTGCTAGGAGGATCGTTAGAGAAGGTATTGGCAGAAGCTATTAGAAGGGTAACGGGTAGGTTTAAAACCGATCTAATGATACCACATGGATCGTACGCTAAAGGTACTTATATAGAGGGATATAGCGACGTAGATATTTTAATCGTAAGCGACGATTTTAAGGGGGTAGACCCGTTAGCAAGGATAGGCATACTAGCAGATCTACTAGCCGGTTTAGATAAACCTGTGGAAGCCTTAGCCTATACTATACTAGAGATGAATTCTTAAGGGAGATACGTAGCTTCAATCCTCTAGTTTTAGATGCGCTAGAATATGGTATACCATTAATCAAGACAGTATTCTATGATGAAGCATTAAAAGAGTTTGGAAAGCTGAAGTAGATGTACCGTTTAAAACCCTCGAGAAGAGGATGGGATTGGGAGACTATATAACCCTTTCCGAACGATTCTGGGGGACTCTACCGGTAGGGTACTCCTATTCATCGATTCATTTTAACCTGGATCTGGTTTCCAGCTCTATCAAGTTTAACCCTATATTAGGGGAGGGGTTACGCTGTACATGGTAGAAATCGATGGATGTGGTAAGTTTAGATTCGAAACCGGAAGCGAAGATAGCGTAATCCCTGATAGAAGTATTCTTGAAGGGGGGTTGATCAACCGGGTTAGAGAGGATTTTTAATAGTTATTAGAAGATCAAAGTTATAATCGGTATAAATCACCGGAAACGGGGGAAATCTTAAATAGGAGTCGGTCTATCATCTAGACAGGCGCTATGAAGGATCATAGGTTATACGTTCTACCACAGCTACCTTATGGCTATGGAGATTTAGCACCCTACATATCTGAAGAGCAGCTACGTATACATCATAGTATACATCATCAGGCTTACGTTAACGCTGCGAATAACCTACTTAGAAGGTTGGATGATGCTCGTAGAGAGAATATCGAGATAGATATCAAAGCGGTTTTAAAAGAGCTTTCATGGAATGTAGGCGGGCACATTCTACACTCACTCTTCTGGAAGAATCTTGCACCGCCAGGTATAGGTGGAGGGAAGCCTAGCGGAAAGCTACTTAACATTCTCGAAGAAGAATTTGGAAGCTTCGAGAGATTCAGGAGAGAGTATACACAGGCTGCTCTCAGCGTAGAAGGGTCTGGATGGACAGCTTTAACCATATGCAGAGAGACAGGCCGCCTACTAACGATGCAGATAGAGAAGCATAACGTTAACGTGTATCCAACCTTCCAGATTCTACTAGTCATAGATGTCTTCGAACACGCCTACTACATAGACTATAGGAATAGGAGAGCCGATTACATAGAAGCATTCTGGAACCTCATCGACTGGAGAGAAGTGGATAGGAGATTAAAGGAAGCGTTAAAATAAGTATACCCCTGTACTCGACATCCAAACTTTAGTCGGGGGATTCTTCTTCTAAGGTTTTCATCGGCTTCTGTTCATCTTAACGTATATAACCAAGTTAACGACTTCATGCGTACGCTAATAGCGCTCCTAGAGCCAGGTATGGAGAAGAGCGTTAACACGAGATTCCATCCCCCCATCGAACCCGCTATAATTGAACGTCAATCCTACTATCTAGTAGACCCCGATGTTATCCGCCATACATGTCGACATCTATCTCAGCTTAAGATTTTTTGGGTAGATCTACCGGGTGGGTATGGATAAAACCTATACTAGATGGCATGGAAAATCTAGTGGAGAGTAAATCGATCTCCGGAAGTTAGATCGTAGAGGGTGCTAAGTATACTAGGCACGGATATATTGTTAGGATGACACGATACCCGCTAATATGCGTAGGCTGCCCCTCCTAAAACCTCTGTAGATCAGATCTAGGAGCTTCTCGAAGGTTTCGGTAATAGGATGCAGCCTTACGACCTAGCAGACTGTAGATCGCTACACCGTACCGGTCGTGTAGCGATCTATGAGGCTTAACAAGGTCGAGGGGCGTATCTACGAGCCTCATAGCCTCGTCGCTGAACCCAAGCATCCTACCCATACGATTATGAACCCTCCACAAAGGCATAGAAGATCCTCAACATCAAGGTTTATCCGTCTCTGAAGCTCCGTGTAGGATCAGGTTATGGGTAAGCTGTGCGACTGCCTAGCCTCCCCGCTCGAGATAATATATAAAGTGTGGAGGGAGGAGACTGAGAGGGCTTAGAAGGAGGGGTAGGGGTATACTCGACGCTATGGGTTGCATCGTTGATATACATAGAGGGGCATGCTCCTGAGAGAACCTGAGGCGGCTTCAACTCTAGCGGACATATCTGACTAGGTAGTGCGATCTATGTCTAACGGCGATCCAAGCCAAGTTATGAGAGATTCATAAAGACCCCGATAGATGCCTAGGAGGAGATGCTCATCGATCGTAACCCCTAACGCTCTGAGGAAGTCTATATCTATCGATCTCCGTATAGGATCCGGGTTTTCAGGATAGAACTGTTCGGGAAGCCTTCTCAGCCTACTTTGAGAGTATCTATCGAAGACCTCTGATAGCCTCGAGAGGGTTTCTCGATCTAGGCTCTCGACATCTAGTACAGGCTGGAGCTTCCAATGGGTCATCTTAAGTCTGATCCATCCGCCTTCGGTCTCGGATCTATTAGCTAGCGTCGATAATACACCCCATGTAGTATTAAGCCATAACGCTAACGCCTTCATCTCTTTCTCACCTCCATCCAACCTCACCGCATAGAAGATGTTGGAAAGTACAGGCTCGGTACAGTAGAGTGCTACCACATGAGCTGTATCGACCCTTATACGATCTGGAACCAGGAGATAGCTCGAATACACATGAAAAGTTTCTACAGCTTTAGAGCTCTTAGCAGTCATCCTAGCGTTAGGCTCTGTAAGCATAGTTAACCGTCTCTCCTCCTCCCCGCCGTAGATACATGGATATGTCCCAGGCGTATCATGAGGTGCTTTAGAGAATTGATCGTGGAATTGATGGGCATCTATACCTATCTTAGCGAATCCCCCGAGCCTTCGAATAGGAATATTTCTACCGATTAGATAGCCATCGAATACTTCAAGCGTTGAAGATGTGAGATAAGGATCTGGAAAAGCCGCTAGCCTACCCCAGTTCTCCAGATGTTTCACGAGTAGCTCTTCAGATACCGAGTAGCTCCATCCGTTAGCGGAGTTTGATTGTATATAACTGGATAGTTCGCCACGTTTATCGAGTATATCATATGCCAAGCCTCTAGCTTCAAGCGATGTAGCAGGCTTCTTCAGAAGCACTACAAATCTTGTAGGCTCTCTACCAGATGTCTCACCTCTATTTTTCGCTCTTGCTACGATTAATGTTTCGCTTAAACTAGTAGACTCAGAGAAGTTGTATCCTTCATCTGCATCGTAGCTTACTACGACGTATTCTAGCTGAAACTTATCAAGTAGAAGGGTTCTAGCTAGGAACCAGCTTGAACCTGTAAGCAGGGTTTTAGGTAGCACGAAGGCTATCTTACCGTTAGATGCTACATACTTAGAGGCAAGGTAAAGGAAAAGTAAACCTTCCCCGGCTTGGCCTATGCTGAGAAATTCGTCTCTAACTTCCCTCGGTAAACCTTCTACATACCTTTTGCCTATACTTGCAAGATTATTCTTCACATCCCTACGTAGAGATTCATAATCATCAACCACTTTCTCTCTTAACTCTCTATCTACGATAAAACCGAAAAGTCCCCCACCTCTTCTGCCTCTTCGACCCGTAGCACGTGTGAACGGGGGATTCATTATTATCAGATGTATAGATCTAGGTGTTATCTCCCTGAGGATGACCTCTTCATCCTCACTTACCGAAACCTTCCTTGCCTCAAGCATATATGGCGTTAATCCTTTGAGAAACTCCAAGGAACCTAGCTTAACTTTATTATTCATTAATCCGACCGGCAACGTATAGGTATTCATCCTCGTTATCGGTACCGCTGGATTCTGTAACACCAGGTTAGTAGCTGTGATCTGAACTGCATATTTCAAAGCGTCAAAGCCCCAGAACACTTTTTCTACGCAGCTTCTATGGAATTTATCGCTGCTAAACTTTTCGAGTAAATCCTCTATATACCGATCTTGAAGCGCCGCATATGAAGCTGTCAGTAGTGTCCCGCTACCGCATGCGAAATCGACGACCTTCAAAGCCTCAGGATCTGAGGGTAGCTTTTCGAAGACTCCCGTAGGAGTGAAGATCGTGAGATATGCGAGGAGCCATGCAGCAGGTATAGATGTATAATATGTTGCGAATCCCTTCTTTACACTCCACTCGCCGACTATCCTATGGTACACCTTACCTGAGAAGTCCTTCCTTAGAAGGATCCTTTTAGACGCTATTTGAGTCGATAGATCTATCAAATATTCAATCCTCTCCTCTGTTATGTTAGGCAGTATCGAAGCTACCTCTAGAGCTACCTCGTATACCTCTCTATAATCCTTGGTTAAGATCAATTTGAAAGCTTCCATAAGCCCCCTTAGACGGCTTCCGTATCTACGAGCCAGTGTATCCATATCATCGAACCCATAATATGCACGGATAGACTGGTAAAGAACCGAGCTTAATAGAAGGGTTAGCCCCGCCTTAGCATATAGTAGCTCCTGTACATCTCTTAAATCCCCGATAGATAGACCATACAGCTTGTAGAATATATCATACATTCTTCCAGCTATAGCCATATTGGTATCTATACTTCTTAATGTCGATGTAAAATCGTTGATCCAGTCTTCTATCTTAGCTATCATATCCGCTAGATCCTGTTCGCGTACGAAGTACTCTGCTACATCCTTGATTATCCTGATAAGCTTAGATAGATCAACTCTTATCCAACTTGTTACGGCTTCGGTTACGAACTTCTTCCTTCGTATGAATTCATCGAGTGTCTCAGCTATCTCTACTGGAACTAGAACTTTAACTTCGAATTCAGAACTTTTAAGACGATCCTCAAGATCCTTATCATTCAGATACTCTGGATAGCACTCAGTATAGACGAGAGCTATAGCTATATCTGCCATACCAGATTCAAGCCTTCTCTTAGCATCTCTTTCAGCATCGCTCCTACTATAAGCCCCCTCTAAAACTGTCTTCAGACCATGATAGAATATGACGATATCAATCCTACCCCTTCTCTCTATACTCTCGCTCCTTGGTCTCGAAGGCAGTCATAGCCTTCTCTCTCCAGAATAGATGAATCCTCCCAGAGTTTTATGGATTACGTCAAGCTTTCTTGCAACATCATCGGGAATCGCTGATCCACGTGAAAGCATAACGTAAACCCTATTAATATACCTACACCACCTAACCATTACATACGAAATCCAACTAAAGTAGAATATATAAGACTTAACGCATCGAAATTAAAGGGGACCCGGAAAACTCTTTATTACGTCTTATGGTGAGATGGTTAAATCGAGCTTATTCAGACAGATGAAGCTTCTGTAAAGGCTCCTTTTTAGTATGAATATCTCGTTTTTGCTAATATAAGACCTTAACCCCATTCTAAGTTGAAGGATTATGTTCTGCTCATAGTATGAGAGATAGAATTACGGTTTAATGAACCTAAACTATTAAATACTGCTTTTTACAATTATTTCAGATTAGGTTTGAGGGAGGATGAGTGTTAAAAGTATCAGTAGATCTGAATATGAACGTGGTTTCATTAGATTACCTTCTGAGGCCAAAGCTAAGCGCCCCCTCAGAGAGATATCGGTGACAGTCGGTAGTATGAGGTTTGAAGGCGTTAGAGTCGACAGGTATGCGCGCATCTGGATCGGAAGGTCTAGGATGAGTGAGGCCGGTTTGAGGAAAGGCTTAAAGGTTAGATTCGAATGGATTTCGCCTAGTGCGCTTAAAATCACGCCTTTGGATATTCCCGTAACCCCGGACCACGATAGTGTCAGAGACATGTTGTATGAAATCGGCTTATTGAAGGGTAGAATCGCGTTAAGAGAGTATCCCATCGAAGGTATGAGAGTCGACGTAGTATGGAAGAGGATCGAAAAAGGTAACCCATACATCGCGTTCGAAGTTCAGATAGCAGGAAACTTCTTCGAAGCGCTCACGAAGCTTAAACACGCCTGGGACCTTTGGAACAGCATACCGTTCCTGGTTACGACTGAAGAATACATAGATAAAGCCTTGAAACTAGTTGAGGGTTCATTCCATGAGATAAAACACGTGATCAGAGTGGTAGGCTGGAGATCGGTAGAGGAACTGTATAATTTATTGAAAAAAGTAAGAGAATTGGAAGCCGAAATGAAGCTGTCATGAGGGATGTTAGCATTTTCATGGACGACTCTATTATCAGACGAAGCTTCTAACGATATATGCAAAATTTATCTATAAGATACGGTGAAGTGGATCGTTGGGTTTTCACGGTTGTTGAGAAAATCGGCTTACTGTCGAGAATACCGGCTTATTCAGAGCCTCTTGTATCTCTGTATAGTCTCTTGAGGCGGGTATCTCTCCAGGGTTAGAAGGAGAAGTTTAACTAAGGTGTTAATTGCATACTTTAATACTCGGTGTTAGGTATGCCTGTTATTAAGAAGACCGTAGCTATCCCCCTATCATAGGTAGGTTCGTGAGGAGGGTTTGGTCCATCCTCGTGGAGGATGGATACGATGCTACATACTCGACGGCTCTTAACTTCCTACTACTCGGAGGGATATTCGAAGCTTTAAAGGAGGGTGGATGGAGCCCTGAGACGAGGAGCCTACTATGGGATTCCTTCATTAAGGATTCGAGGATTATAGAGGAGTTAAACCTAGAAGATATGCTCCTGAGGATAGGTGAGAAGATATCTAAGAAGTGGGGGTTATGTCTAAGCTAGGATAAACATCCATAACCCTTAAAAGCAATGTGGCGAGGCTTCTGAAGGAAAGAGCTGAGAGTTATGGGATGGGGGTGAATGAGCTGATACTCTGTCTCTTAGAGGATCGTCCCGGGATGGGCCCAAACAAGCAGAAGAGAGGCTGTAGAATGGAAGAAGTGGCGGGCCCGGTGGGATTCGAACCCACGACCGACAGCTTAGGAGGCTGCCGCGCTATCCTGACTGCGCTACGGGCCCCCTACTTTACGCCGAGTATCTCCTTCTAGCTTCGAACGATTTAACCTTTACCCTCGACCTACCGGTATGGTAACCTAGTTCTTCGTATGGCTCTCCCATCTATAGTTCATTCCCTTTCCTCTGATAAGCATTTTAGATACTATCGTATATTTCTACGAAGCTTTCTGAAAATATTTTCCTAATATTCTTTGAGGGTGCTTCTATCAAGGTTTACTTTATAAACTTCTAGCTCTGATATAGGTTAATGCTTCCGATATGCCTTTCACTCCTCTACATATCGGTCCACCTCTAATCTTAGGATATATTCTACGTAGGAGGATGCATCTACCGACTCTTATAGTAGCTAGTCTCGCCGTGGATATGGAGCCTATAACGGTGATCATCCTAGGGATACCGGGTTACCCGATGCATGGATATCTACATACCCTCCCTATATCTATACCGCTGGGTTTCATCCTAGGTGTCGTAATGTATATAGTCGATAGAGTATTCGAGGAGCCGTTCAGACATCTCTCATTATCGGAGCATAGTGGTTACGGTGTCGAAGGATATATATCTGCGGGAGTTTCAGGTTGGATCCTCCATATCCTGCTAGATTCACCCTTATACGATGATATTAAGCCTCTATACCCTTTGGAGGTTAACCCATTCTATAATCCTCGTATAGCATCCATCATACTTCATATATGCCTACTCCTGCTGTTCGTAGGTTCGCTTCTATACTTGAGAGAGATCCATAGAATTCTATCGATCGAAGTAGGTGGAGAAGCTGCATGGATGTGTATAGGGTTGATAACCATACTTCTAGGAGCGGTGATACTGATCGTAGCGTTTACCGATCTGATATACATCCCTCTATCGGCTGTGGTTACCATCTGGGGGTTATCAACCTTCTATACTCGACTAAGAGGTTTTGATCGGATAAGGAGGAGAAGGATAATACTATCTGAAGTTTCGGTGTTAACGGCTATCCTAACCTTTTATTCATCGCTATTCGTAGCTAGCTATCGATCACCCAGTATCGAAGAACCCCTTAGATTCATCGGTAACCCTATAGTCTTCATATCATCATGGACTGCATTGCTGGTAGGCGTAATACTACTCCGACCTACGCTACGCTATATAGGCGTTAAAGCTGGGGATAGAACTTTTCCGATCCTTACAGATGTATTGATATCTGGGTTCGCTTTAACACCGATACTCGTAGGAATCTTCATAGTTCTACCTACATTAGTATTCATGCTATCTAGGATCCCGAGCGTAGTAGCTCGAATTCGTATAGAATAAGAATAATTCTACACGTTTTCCTAGGGTGGAGATGTTTTAGGATTATATCGAGAAGGCTAGCGGACCGGAGAGCCTAGATCTAGCCGCTACAAGTATTCTCCAAGCTTTCTCTGCTGGCCTCTTCTAGATGTTAGGATCTCTATGCATCTAGCTATATCGATCTTCCTATACTCTAATCCAAGCTCCTTCAACTTCATGTACGCTCTATACGTTATCGATGGAGCGGCGAGTATGCCTCTTATCGATCCATACCTATCCGTCAGAGATTCTACGTATACTTTAAGCTGCTCTACAGCCTCCATATCTGCCTTCACCCTTTTAATCTCTACCACTACGAATCTACTATTCCTATCTAGACCGTATAGATCTATGAAACCCGACTCCACAGGCTTCTCTATCGATACAGGTTTAAACCCCTCCTCTATCAAACTCGGCTCGGCTAGTATCGCTTCACGTATAGCTTCCTCGCCTATCTCAACTTTGAATCTAGGTTTAGCTTCAAGCTTACATACAGCTGCTAGCGATATCGATGTGAAACGCGCCGTCACATTCTCGTATGGAGCCCTCCTACTGGATGATAGTACTAGGCTATCCTCCTCGATGTATACATCTAGCTTCGATCCTGGAGGCTGCCAGTTTATAGGCTCTACATTGGTTGCTGCATGTATCAGGAATGTACCATCCGGCTTAGCTATGATTATACGCGACCCCGCTTCTAAGCTCGCAACACCTCTACCCTTATACTCTACGCTACATTCGCCTACTAGGATTAGAACCATGCCTTCGGCTAAACTCTTCCTGAATAGCTCTACGATATCTTTGAAGCTCGGGTTTACGAAAGCTGAAGCCATACCATACCCAGCCCTAGTTACCTCTCTAACATCATCCCTCTCCATACATATCGCTAGCTTCAGGTTTCTTCATAAACCTAACCTTAATCTTAGCTGTGAGTATCTTCTCGCTTTCGAAGAACCATGCGGATACGTAGAGGACGGCTAACGTGAAGATCGTCAGATAGAGTATACCTACGATCGGGGTAAAATAGTCTCCGGAGAGTATAGAGTTTATAGAGAGCATAGGGTATGATAAAGGTATAGCGTATACCAATATCTTTAAAGCTACTGGTAGCGTATTAACATCTACGAATAGAGTGAATATGAACGGTATTATCAGAGGTATGAACACTATCCCTAGGAGGCTTTGAGCGCTTCGAACATCATCTGCCAAAGCCGATAAGCCTACGGCTATAGAGAGAAATGCTATAAGCGATAGGGTTAGCAGAGCACCTATGACTATATAGCCTTGAAGCGGTATCTCCATAACCTTAACGTATTCTGCTCGTACATCCAACCCGGCTAACTCTTCCTGAGGTATAGCTGAGAAGGAGCTTAAATAGAAAGCGAAACCGGATAGATAGGAGATCGAACCTATAATGGCGATTAGGATAGAACCTGCAAGCTTACCCATAAGTATGTATATGCGTTTAACAGGCAGTGTTAGTAGGACTTCTAACGTTCTCTCCTCCTTCTCCTTAGCCATACTAGTAGCGGCTATCTGCATAGCTACTATCACTACTATGAACATAGAGAATGGTAGCATAAGGCTTTGACCGAAGAACCTCTGAAATATAATCGATGGAGGAGCTTTCACGACAGATCCCTGTATAACCGTATACTCGTCTAGGCTTACGGGATCTAATACGAAGCTTGGATCTATACTCGGCGCCACCCTCCTTAACAAGCTATACGCTAGTATATGCTCGTAGGTAGCGATGTACGCCTGTATAGCTGATGAGGGTATCGTCGATAATAGCGAGAAGCTTTCGATGTTAGAGTATACCTGAAGCTTAGCTTTAACGCCTAGAGTTACATTCCCGCTGAACCCTTCAGGTACGATTAGGAGAAGCTTCAGATTCCTAGATGAAGCTTCGAGTATAGCTTCATCTATACTCTTAGATTCTACTTCGTAGATCGAGACGTTCATACGCTTCAAAGTATCGATGAAGTTTGATGAGTAGACGCCTCGATCTAGATCCAATACCGCTATGGATAGCCTACCGGCTGTAGCTTCTCTAACAGATGAGAACGTTGTCGATAGGATACCTCCCATCAAACCTAGCATTAGGATTGGCGCTAGTACTATGCCTATGAGGATCTGAGGCTCCCTTAATAGGTCTTTAAACTCTTTGACGACTAGAGCTTTTAAGGGGTTCACGTCAACCCCACCGCTTTAAGGAAAACCTCCTCCATATTGTTGGAGGAATATTTCTCCTTCAGTATTCTAGGTGGCCCATCATCTATACTTCTACCTCTATGTATGAGTAGGATACGATCGCATAGATACTCTATCTCAAGCATATTATGACTCGATATAAGCACCGTCAACCCATATTCATCGACGTATCTACGTATACACCTCCTTATATAGTGTGCATGGTAGACGTCTAAACCGCTCGTAGGCTCATCTAGGATAGCTAGCTTAGGTTTAACCATCAGAGTCCTAGCGACTTGAAGCCTACGCCGCATACCCCTACTATAGCTTTTAACCCTATCCTTAATCCTAGAACCTAGACCAGATATCTCGAGAGCTTCTTCGATCATAGATTCAGATTCATCCCCACTCTTAGCATATATATCTGCTATGAATCTGAGGTACTCGTAACCTGTAAGATTACCGTATACGCCAGCCTCCTCAGGTAGATAGCTTATCATACGTCTAATATACTCGGCTTGATCTACTACGTCGAAGCCTAGAACCCTAACAGAACCGGATGTAGGTTTAATCAGTGTAGCGACTATCCTAAGGGTCGTAGTCTTACCAGCACCGTTAGGACCTATCAACCCATATATCTCACCAGGCTCTACAGCAAATGTAAGATTATCTATGGCAGGTATACCTCCACCATAGACCTTAACTAGATTCACCACCTCGACTGCCTTCAATCTTAGACCAAAAAATTACCCTTATGACATACCATATAAAAACGTTGAGCCTCAAGACTCTACAGGATCCTACTAGGAGGATGTTGATTATCACTATATTTTAACCTATATGATAGGTAGAGCGGATCTATTCATAACTCTATCCTAGAGATACTCCTCTTGATCTCTCTAGAGAAGAGCTTCATTATCAAGGTTGAGTAAGCTAGTATTGTTACCGTTAGCAGCCAACTCGTAACGTCTCCAAAACTTAGATGCAAGCCTAAAAATATTAGGATGTATGTTGGCGTTAAAAGCAATACCGAGAGTAGCATAGAAGCTAACCCGATTAATATCGATGGTGTTCCACTACTTTTCATACCGAGAAAGCCAACCATGATGTAGAGATTCACCGGACAGCCTATCATCGATGTTGAAACTGCTAGCGTTAACGGTATTATCGGGTTGATACTGTAGATCAACGATAGGATAGATATCACCGCAGCCGGTACAACTGAGGAGATCGATATGAAACTATACAGGAGAGCGTTAACCATTATACGTAGATCCATGCCTGAAGTTAACGGTATCCAAAGGCTTCCGATATCTGAGAACCTCCAGTTGCTAACCAGCATTAACGGAATCGTTAGCGAATATACCCCTACGAAGAACGTTACGAGGTATGTGTATGGAAGGCTCTGTGTAGTCTGAGATGAACTAATACTAGTAGCGACGACTATGAACGATGCTATAAGATAGAAGAATATGATCGTGAAGAGGCTCCCTTCCCTTATTACTCGAATTACCTCTTTCTTCATAAGAAAGGTTAGCAGAGATTTAGATCCGAGATTCAGTGTTGGAAGCATCCCTATCCTAGAAAACATCTTGATATTCCGCTCCATCTGCAAGGTTTGCATCCTCATAGATGTATCGAACGGAGATACGAATGGAATACAGGTCGTAGTCGGGAAGAAATTCTTCGTCGAGATCGATAAGAAGAGTAACACCGATAGCAGGAAGTAGAACGATAAGCCGGCGAAGTCTAGTGTTAATCTATCCACGCTATACACCGATTTTACAAGGATTCTTGCTAAAAACGTTGAAGGGTATGGTAGTGAGTTATACTCTAGAGGTAGATCGGCGATAAACCCGGCTGCTGGTAGTACTAGAATAACTATGATAGCTAGTATAAGCGTGTTAACCTGGTTACCTCCATATAGAGATTTTATCATAGAAAGGGAGGTTTTAAGGAGGAGGAGCGTGAAGATGAAGAGAATACTCGATGAAAGCATAAGCAAAGCTGAGAGGGTGGAGAGTTTGAGCGAATGAACGATCATCACATAGAAGATGACGATCGGGTTAGCAAAAATGAGTAAGGAGGTCAAGTTCGAGAAGATATCTGCGATTAAGAACTCCCTAGGCTTTATAGGCGAGGTAAAGATAAGGTTCTGCTCGTATTCGAATACAGTATAGCCTCTCAACGCTAGGGAGACTGCGAAAACCATGAGTAAACTGGCTACGGAAGATAGAAGCTCGGTATACGAATCTATATCTGTTACACCCTTCCTAATAGCGTCTGATATAGGTGTCGAGAAGCTGAATAATCCTAAGAGGAAGCTGAGCGTGTAGAGGAGTAGCAGGGCTATACTAGCCTTCGATGCTCTGAGTGCTCCGAAAAACGTCTTAACCTTAAAAATGTACAGGTCTAATACAACGTGTATCCTCACGGAGCATCTCTCCTGAAAAAGATGGAGAACCCCTTCCGCTCCTCCTTGATAGGCTTCTCCATAGACATTTCTTTCGCCTCCTCTATCAACCTAAGGAATACCTCCTCTAAGGTTGCATCCTCACCAGTTCTCGATAACCGTTGAAGATCCTTCAAATCTCCAGAGGCGACATTCTGTCCTCTATGAATCACCGCAACCCTATCACATAGTCTCTCAGCTGTATCGAGCATATGCGTCGATATAAAAACGGTTTTACCATCCTTAACTCTTTCACCGAACATCTCTTTCAATATATGCTGCCCCATAGGATCGATACCGATGAACGGTTCATCGAGGATCAATAGATCGGGATCGTTTATGAGCGCTGATACTATAGCAACTTTCTGACGCATACCACTAGAAAGCGAAGCTATCAACGTCCTCCTCTTATCCTCGAGTTCGAATATCTTAACGAAGTAATCCATCCTCTCCTTTATATGCATCATAGGAACCCCCCTAATCTTCCCAGAGTATACGAGAAGCTCCTCGACGGTTAAATAGTCTGGTAGAGAGACGGATTCAGGTACGTATCCGATAAGCCTCTTATACTCATACGGTTCTTCACGTATATCTATACCGTTGATCTTTACGATACCTCTATCCATCCTCAAAAGACCGACTATTATCTTAAGCGTCGTAGTCTTACCAGCACCGTTCGGACCTAAAAGCCCGAAGATTTCGCCTCGCCGGACTTCTAAATTCATTCCCCTGAGAGCCTGGACCCCATCGTAAGACTTCCAAACATCGATCAGTTCGACGATAGGTGTCATACGATACTATCCCCTCTGAAAATTGATTAAGCTAACTTTACGGTAGAGTTTCCTGGATAAAACGTTATACCGTTCAATCGAGACTAGCTTCGATACCTCTAGGCTTACTAAAGATCCTAGATGAATCGAGGAAATCTGCGGTAACATAACGAAATACCCCTCCTAGAGAAGCTTAAGAGATCTAATCTAAAATTCAATCTATTCGACTATGTTCGTTTGCTAAACCACTATTTAAGACTTGCTCTAAGCTATAGAGCCTAACCCGGTTTAGATATCGACGGAAGAACCTAGAATAAAACCTAGAAATATTAGCAAGGATCAGTTATCCTTCTCCCTTCATCCCCAGTAATATGATCCGCGAAAAATCTAGTCGGTGGAAAGCCTCGGTCGGGATGGGGCCGGCCGGATTTGAACCGGCGACCACGCGGGCCCAAGCCGCGTATCCTAACCTAGCTGGACTACGGCCCCCACTAGAACTCATTATCTACGAGCTGGTCGAGATAAATATTTTAACGTAGACTGTATAACCATAATAATCGGGTGTTAGGCTATGCGTGTCAGATGGCTTAGTCATGCATGCTTCGAGATATCTGATGGAAGGATAGTATTAATAGACCCATACTTTAAGGGTAATAAGCTTGCACCGAGATATGAGGGTAAGCCTGATATAGTGCTCCTTACGCATGAGCATTTCGATCATGCAGATACAGATTTCCTCTCCAAGGTTAAACCTAGGATCGTAGTCGGGCCTCCCTCCGTTAGGTATCCAGGTATCAGAGTTATCAGAGTTGGTGAGACTTTAGATCTAGACGGTGTGAAGGTTTCAGCTTTGAATGCTAGTCATCCTCAGAGCAGGTATTCTATAGCGTACCTCCTAGAGTATGGTGGGGTTAGGCTTCTCCACCTTGGGGATACGTATCTGGATGCTGTGAAACCGTTAGGTCTAGATGTACATCTAGCTTTTATACCTATAGGCGGAACCTATACTATGAATATAGATGAAGCTATCGAAGCTCTAGATAGGATTAAACCTAGGCTTACGATACCTATGCACTTCGATACGTTCCCAGAGATAAAAGCTGATCCTGAAGAGTTTAGGAGGAAAGCTGAAGCTAAAGGTTATAGGGTTAGAGTGTTGTGTATAGGCGAATCTATAGAGATATGAAAAATGGGGTGGCTATCCTATAGTTTGAATAGACGTTTAGCATTACCCGAGAGTAGGGATATAGCTATCTCTTCAGCTAGGCTCCTCGTATAGAAGCCTCTCCCCACCATATAGTCTAGGGCTTCCGCTATCATCTTACGTGTGAGAGCGGCTTTACCGTAGATCCATTCTAATACGTATGCATCGCTGAAGAAACCGCAGGTTTTACCCATAGGTATAAGCTGTAGCCGTTCTAGTATATGCTGTAGTATGCTTTCAGGGAAGAAGCAATACCACCAGTAGCCTGTCAGATAAACGTTCGGATAGTTCTTAGCTATTATCGTAAGCTCGTGTGATTGGAATCTATAGGCTGATATAAGATGGAAATCTACATCTCTATACTGGTGGAAGAATCTACATAACGATAGAAGCCCTTTCTGCTTAAAGCAGATAGCTAGATCTGGAGGTGAAGCCCCAGGTATATCCCTTACCACTCCGACCATTATCTGTATCGGAAGCTTATACTCGCGACAAAGATCTAGCACGATGGATAGAGCTACAGATCTCAAATGAACCCTCTCTAAACCGGATAAAGGTTTACCGAGGTAGAGTTTAGCATAAGCTTCATCGGCTAAAGCGCTATAGGTTAACCTATAGTTTTCAAAGCTTTGGAAGGATATAGCAGCCGTCACCGCGGATCCGTTGAACGTTTTAAACCTATCCGTAAGGAGATCTCTAAATCTATCCAGGCTAGATGCTGAGCATCCAGATATCTTCTCAAGCTGATCTATAGATTCCTTAGATAAGCCTCCTACCAACGGATCGAGTCTAAGCGAAGCTACATACATCTTCTTATCGAATTCAGGTTTAGCCTCTGTCAACGGGTTTATCGTTAGGAATATCTTATCTATCCCCGTCCTCTCCCAAACTCTACGAGCCCATACAGGGTTCGAGAAATTTGCAGTTATACATTCCTTAAGTTTAGGCCAGTTATCTACGTTGGGATCACGGTCGAAGCCGTATAGATCGGATAGTATACGTTTAAGACACCAATATGTAGCTGTATTCCGTATAAGCTTGAAATATCCGATGAGATCCCCCACAGGATCCCTACTCTTAGCCCGAACCTCCTCGACAGGTATACCTACAGATCTAAGCTCGGTAGCTATATAGTGGTAGAGCATTATCTGGGATGGATCCGAAGCTGTAGGATTCCTGAAATCTATATGTGTATGCACGTCTACTAGAGATATACCGCGAACTATATCTTCGAGACTCAAATTCTGCGATACACCTCCAAAGGTAGATGCACCGAGCACGTAGATTAAACTTTCCTTACAGAGAAGTCAGCAGAAAGATATCCGTCAGGAGAGGAAAACTGCATCATAACGAGGTGCATCAATCCATAACATGACGTTTAATTTTTCAGAAGTAGAATGACACCTTGGATGAAAGTTAGTGGGATCTAGGATCGTAGCCGACGATCTATATATCTATCTACGATACACACCATCTTTACGGCGTACCAGGTTTAGGAGGGGGTGTAGAGTGACCGTAGAGGTGGATGATGCTGGTTGGGGCGATCCTATAGGTGGATGCATCATAGCTTTGAGGAGGGTTGAAACTGGAGAGAGCTATGTAGGCGAGATACCGTTACGATTTTTTCAAGGAGACGAGTTCAAACGTAGGAGATATCTCGATGAAGCTTACAGGATAGTTTTAGATGGGTTTAGGGAGCTAAAGGTTTCGAGAAGCGAGGAAGTGAAAGTTTGCAGCGGTTACGTGTTATCTAGGGTTAGGGCTAGGCTTATAGAGGATGGGTACAGAGTTGTGTCTTCTAAGATAACAGGTGAAACACAGATTTTAGCTGAGGAAGCATACCTTATGGTGTTGGAAAGGTATGGAGTCGATCCGTCTAGGTTCACGTTAACCTCAGGAGCTTCGAGATTCCATAAGCTTATCGAGTGGGTGTTAGAGGATCCATCTACGAGGGTTAGATATGTGAAGTCTGGGTGGAAAGCTTTAAGAGAAAAATGGTTGAAGGGGTATCTATAGTATCTTCGATCCTGGTGGGACTGGCTCGAACGTAGTAAGCCATATAGGTTTATTATCGATCATAGCAGCTAGAGCCATACCCCTAGATTCGACACCTGCTATCCTTTTAGGCTCAAGGTTCACAAGTACTACTAGAAGCTTGCCTCTAAACCATTCGGGACTATAATACTCTCCTCCACCGGCTACGATAGTACGAACCTCCCCTCCACCGATATCCACCCTAAGCTTAACTATCCTACTCCTACCTGGGATCCTCTCAGCATCGACGACGCATCCAACTCTCAGATCGAGTTTATTGAAATCCTCGATAGACACTACATCCATAGCATCTACACCTAAAAGCCATCTTTCGGATGATAATCAGGATTTAAGCATTATCACGATAACGGATGAAATGGTCTACCCAAATAGTCGAAAGGATACATCTAGGAAGCCTATATTATAGAACACCACTTGCTAAACCTTTGGCTCCTAACATTCATCTTTCTATCGATAACCGTCTTTACAACATTTCTTAACCATCGGAACTGTAGGATATAGTATTCTTCGATTAGCGAGGATATCTTCTCTACTCATAATGAGACTTTCCATCAGAGCTCATATGAAGCTGCTACGAAACATGTAGGGCTTTTAGATGTATTATTCAAGTATCAAAATGTCGCGTGTGAGATAGATTAAACTTATGTTGCAGATTATATAAGTATCGTCGCGGTTTGTAAAGTTTCTTAGGGGGTAACCCATAGAGTTCACCTTCAAGAAAGTTATCCTGAGCGAGAAAGTAATACCCTTACTCACGACTCTAGTATTCCATATGGTTTCATCCAACCTTTACGCTGCTATGAGTATCGCGTGGTGAGTAAGGTGGAGAAGGAAAAATTTAGCTGGAGTTAGATTTAGACGAAACATTTTTATCTAGGGTTATGAAGCTATTTTCTTTCCCGTTGGGGGGATAGCTTATCGTGGGGTGTTATTTTATCGGAGACCTCTAAGAAGCCTCTGAGATTTCTAGATACTACGCTTAGGGATGGTGAGCAGACCCCCGGTGTCTCGTTAAAGCCAGAGGAGAAGCTTAGGATAGCGTTAGCTTTGGACGAACTTAATGTAGATGTTATAGAGGCTGGATTCCCGGCTGCATCTGAAGGAGAATTCTTAGCGGCTAAGATGATAGCTGAGCAGGGGTTGAAAGCTGAGGTATGCGGTATGAGTAGAGGAGTCGCCACAGATATAGATTCCGTAGCTAAGGCTGGGTGTAAGAGCATCCATCTAGTGATACCTTCATCCGATCTACATATCACGTATAAGCTTGGTAAGAGTAGGGAGGAGGTCTTATCTATAGTCGAGAGGTGTGTAGGCTATGCTAAAAGCTATGGCTTGATAGTAGAGCTTTCAGCTGAGGATGGTAGCAGGAGTGATGAGGTATTCCTGGAGGAATTCTTCAGGAGAGGTCTCGATGCAGGGGCGGATAGGCTATGTATATGCGATACGGTTGGTATATTAACGCCTAGTAGAACGTATAAGCTATTCGCAAGGATAGTCGGGAGCTTCTCGGAAATACCGGTGAGCGTACATTGTCACGATGATTTTGGTTTAGCTGTCGCTAATAGTATCGCTGCTGTAGAGGCTGGTGCTAGACAGGTTCATGTAACGGTTAACGGTCTCGGTGAGAGAGCTGGAAACGCAGCCCTAGAAGAAACAGCAGTAACACTAAAAATACTATACGGATACGATGTGAAGCTTAACCTAACCAAGATATATGAGGTATCGCAGCTCGTATCTAGGATAACCGGTGTACCGGTACCTCCGAATAAAGCTATAGTCGGGGATAACGCTTTCACGCATGAATCAGGTATACATACGCACGGTATACTGAGGAACCCATCTACCTATGAACCTATACCTCCAGAGGTTGTAGGTAGGCGTAGGAGGCTTGTAGCCGGTAAGCATGCAGGTAGGCATGGGATAGAAGCTATATTGAAGGATATGGGGTTGAACCCGACTGTGGGGCAGCTTGAGGAGATATTCCATCGAGTTAAAGCTATGGGCGATAAAGGTAGGAAGGTTACCGATGTCGATCTAAGAGTTATAGCAGAAAACGTTATGGGTATACCTAGAGCTAGATTCGTAACCCTCGAAGAGCTGGTAGTCGTTACAGGCGATAAGATTACACCTACAGCTTCCGTGAAGCTTAAGTTTAAGGATAGGGTGG